>NZ_BAABIG010000025.1:0-193128 GCF_039542605.1 Streptomyces ziwulingensis | reverse complement strand
GCGGGTGCCCGGGGTGGGGGCCTCGCGTGGGGGAGCGGGTCCCGGGTCGGTGGTGTCAGGCCGCGCCGAGGGCGGCGCCGCCGTCCACGGTGAGGGTGTGCAGGGTGATGTGGGACGCCTGGTCGGACAGGAGGAAGGCGACCGCTTCCGCGACATCGGCGGGGCGGGCGAGCTTGCCCAGCGGGATGCCGACCCGGAACGCGTCGAGGTTGCCGCGGAGGGTGGCGCGCCGGCCCGAGTCGTCGTGCCACATCGAGCTGAGCATGGGCGTGTCGGTGGAGCCGGGGGCGACGATGTTGCAGCGGATGCCGTGCCGGGCCACCTCCAGGCCGAGGCTCTTGGTGAACATCTCCGCCGCCGCCTTGGACGCGGCGTACGCGGCCATGCCCGAGCGCGGGGTACCGGCCGCGTTGGAGGCGACGGTGACGACCGCGCCGCGGCCGCGCCGGACCATGCGGCCCACCACGGCCCGCGAGAGGTGGAAGACGCCGGTGGTGTTGACGGCGAAGGTGCTGGTCCAGTCGTCGTCGGTGCAGGCGGTGACCTCGCCCAGGCGCAGCACGCCGGCGGCGTTGACGAGGTGGTCGACGGGGCCGAGTGCCCCCTCGATGGCGTCGACGACGGATTCCACCGCGGCGCTGTCGGTCACGTCGGCCGCGTGCGCGGTCACCGGCAGCCCGTCGGCGGCCAGTTTGGCGACCTCCTCGCCGAGCCGGCCGGCGTGGCGGTCGACGGCCGCGACCCGCAGGCCGCGTTCGGCCAGGGTGCGGGCGACGGCGGCGCCGATCCCGCCGGCCGCCCCGGTGACCAGGGCGAGCCTCCTGTCGCTTTCGCTGTCGCTGTCGCTCTCGTGTGCGCTGTGCATGTCGTGCCTCTCCTTCGCATCCGTAAGGGGCGGTGCCGGGCGGTTCACGCGTGCCAGGCCGAGACCACGGAGATGGCCTGGCCCACGTTGAGGCGCGGGTCGCAGAAGCTCTCGTAGGCGTCACCGACCAGGTGGGCCGAGCGGGCGTCGGGGACGCACTCCATGACCGCGTCGGGGGTGGTCTCCAGGTGCAGTCCGCCGGCGACGCCGCCGTGGTCGGCGACCGCCCGGCGGAAGGCGGCGACCTCGCGCTCGGCCGCCTCCACGTAACGGGTCTTGAAGCCGCCGGGTGTGGTGACGGTGTTGGCGTGCAGCGGGTCGGTCAGCCAGATCACCGGGTGACCGGCCGCGCGGACCGCCTCGACCAGTGGCGGCAGCACGTCGGCGGCCTTGTCGGCGCCCATGCGGGAGATGAGCGTGAGCCGGCCCGGTTCACGCCGGGGGTCCAGGCGCCGGCACAGGTCGAGCAGCGCCTCGACGGTGGTGGTCGGCCCGACCTTGCAGGCCACCGGGTTGATCACGCCGGCCAGCAGCGCGACATGGGCGCCCTCGGGCCGGCGGGTGCGCTCGCCGATCCAGGGCCAGTGGGTGGAGGAGAGCAGCAGGCCCTCGTCCTCGCGGCGCAGCAGGGGCACCTCGTAGTCGAGCAGCAGCGCCTCGTGGCTGGTCCACACGGTGGGGTCGATACGGTCGGGTTCGCCGGTCCGCGGCCAGCCGAGGTGGCCCATGATGTCGTCGGCCGCCATGTATCCGGTCAGCAGGCGCAGCGGGTCGGGGCGGCGGCCCTCGGGGGTGGGTTCGGGGTCGTTGACCATGTGGCCCCGGTAGACGGGCAGTTCGAGGTCGCCGATCCGTTCGGTGTTCTGCGAGCGAGGCTTGGTGAACTGCCCGGCGATGCGGCCGACGCGGATCACCGGCTTGCCGGTGACCAGCTTCAGGGCCCCGGCGAGCAGGTCGAGCACGGCGGCCTTGCGGGCGACGTGTCCGGCGGTGCACTCCAGGGGGTCCTCGGCACAGTCGCCGGCCTGGACCACGAGGGCCTCGCCGGCGGCCACCCGGGCCAGGGAGCGGCGCAGGGTGTGTACGTCGTCGGCGCTGACCAGCGAGGGCCGGCCCGCCAGGTCGGTGCGCACGCGGCGCACCTGGGCGGGATCGTCCCATTCGGGCTGTTGCGGGGCGATCTTCAGTTCGATGTCGACAAGGGAGTCGTCCACGGATGTCTCTCCAGACACAGGCGGTGGGCGGCGTGGCGCCGCGGATGGGCAGGGGTGGGTAGGGGCAGGGCCCTGCTGGGGCAGGGGTGGGTGGGGCGGGGTGGTGCGGAGAGGGTGAAGGCGGTCAGGGGGTGGGCGACCAGCCCACCGCGTCCCAGAAGCCCAGTTGGGCGAGTTTCGGGGTGCGGGTGACCTCGGCGACGCCGGGTCCGCCGAGGACGAGCGTGCTGGGCTCGTCGGGCGTGTACGGCTGCCAGTGGGGCGTGTGGGGGGTGGCCGGCACGGAGGTCCGGGCGAAGGCGGCGACGGAGTCGGCGAACACGTCGGACAGCAGCCGCTCGACGGGCCCGTCGCCGAACATCCCGGCGAACTGCGGGAGCCGGTGGGTGCCGAACAGGAAGGGGGAGGTCGCCTCGTGCGGGGTGCCGAAGTGCGGCGCCCGCGCGGGGTGGGCGAACTCCATCATGTACAGCGGGGTGCGGCCCCGGCGGACGTGCCGGTCGGCGAACCGGACGATCTGGTGGCGGAAGAAGGCGTCGCCCCAGATCTCCGTCCACAGCGAGCGCGGGTCGACCGGCAGCCCGGTGTCCTGGGCGGCGGCCCGGTAGGCGGCGGCGCAGGCACGGGCGAGGGTGTCGTCGGCGTCGGGTGCGGCCAGCTTCAGCACCTCCCGTACCGCCCCCACCAGCTCGGCGTCGTCGCGCGGGCCGGGCATCGGGTACGGGGAGGCCGGCCCGGTGTAGAACGAGCCCTCGGTGCGGGTGTGGACGGACAGCACCGGCACGTCCGGGGTCGGCAGGAGGTGGTCGGGGGCCGGCATGGTGCGTCCGTCGACGACGGGGCCGCGGTACCAGCGTCCGCTGCGCACCACCCGGTCCTCGGGCGGCGGCGCGAACAGGCGCGCCCAGGCGTCGGTGAGCGCCGCGGCCGGCACCTCGCGCAGCCCGGCGACGGTGGTGCCCAGCCGGCGGGCGAGTGCGGCGTACGCGGTGCGGGAGTCCTCCGGGGTCAGGGCGGTGCCGGGCGCGGTGACGTGGCTGGGACTGACGCAGACCAGGCGCCGGATCAGGCCGCGCAGGGCGGGCAGCAGGGAGAGCTGCCAGGCGGCGGCGCCGCCCGCGGAGGTGCCGCACAGGGTGATGTTCCCCGGGTCCCCGCCGAACGCGGCGGCGTTCTCGTGCACCCAGCGCAGGAGTGCCGCCTGGTCCTGCAGACCCCAGTTGGCGGCGTGGCCGCTCGCGGCGTCGGTCAGCTCCTCGTGCAGGCCGAACCCGAGGACGCCGAGCCGGTAGTTGAAGGTGACGACGACGAGGTCGCCGCGGGCGGCGAGCCGGGTGCCGTCGTAGGCGGGCATGCTGCCGGCGCCGGCCTGCCAGCCGCCGCCGTGCAGGTACACGAGGACGGGTCGGCTGCCGGTCGTCGCGGGTGTGAAGACGTTGGCGTACAGCGAGTCCTCGCTGCCGGGCGGCACGGGCCGGTTGGGGACGGGCGGCTGGAGGGAGACCGGTGCGAAACGCACCGCCTCGCGGATGCCGCGCCAGGGCTCGGGCGGACGCGGGGAGGCGAAACGCAGCGGGCCCAGCGGCGGCCGGGCGTAGGGGACGCCGCGGAAGGCGGTGACGCCGGCGGCGCGTTCTCCGGCCACCAGCCCGCCCGACGTGCGCACCACCGGCCGGGACCCGGTCGCGGCAGGGGGGCGGGGCGGACCGGTGACGACGGCGGACACACCGCGCCGCTCACCGGCGGCCTGCGGCTGGCTGGCCATGGTGACTCCTAGGGCACTCGGCTCGACTGGTCCGCCGATCGTGTGCCGCCGCCCAAGGGGTCACCAACGAGAGCCCGGGCAATACGTCAGCTACCGAACAGAGTCCGTCAGCTCCCCGGCCGGGCCGGGCGGGGAGCTGACATCACAGGTGGGAGGGCGGCTGACAGCCGCCGCGGGCGTCCTTACACTCCGCGCGCGCGGCGCGCGGCGCGAGCGTTCACGCGGACCGCCGCGGCTGCTGCTCCACCACGTCGGCCGTGCCCGACAGGACGGCCACGGCGTGGGCGGCGGAGGCGAGGGTGGCGTGCCGGTGCCAGCCGCTGAAGGAGCGGCCGGAGAAGTCCTTGATGCCGACCCGCTCGGCGATGTGGGCGAAGTCCCGGTCCACCCGGCGGGTGAGCCGGCTGAGCCGCAGCAGTTGGGCGGGGTGCAGGTCGGTCAGGTCGGTCAGCCACAGCTCGGCCGGCCAGCGCCCGCCGTTCTCGCCGACGCCGAGCAGCACCAGCTCGCGGCACCAGGAGGGCCGGCGTCCGCCGCGCCGGGGCAGCCGTACCCGGACGGCCGCGGTCAGGGCGGCGTGCGCGGCGCCCGGACCGCCGGGGCGGCGCTGGATGACCGGCTGTCGCAGCGGGCGGGCCATCTGCATGAGCTGATGTGCCGTCAGTTCGGTCTCGGCGACCGAGCGCGGCAGGCCGGGGTCGGTCGCCGACAGCCGCAGGTTGGCGCTGACCCGCAGCAGCAGCGGGGCGCCGGCCGCCTGGAGCCGGCGTACGGTGCTCGCGACCTCGGACTCGCGGGCGTCCATGACGGCCGGCCGCACCGGCAGGCCCCAGTCACGGGTGAGGCCGAGGTACGCCTCCACGCCGCACTGGTCCATGGTCTCCGCCGCGGCGCTCTCCGGGATCGACGCCTGCCGGCGCCGGGTCGCGTCGTCCAGCCAGGTCTCGGGCAGGTACAGCCGCCAGTTGACGGGGGCGCTGTGCTCCTCCGAGACGGCCCAGACACCCACCGCCTGCTGGGCGTTCATCATCTGGCCGCGGCCGGGGTCGAAGCGGCGGTCCACACCGACCGAGCTGTCGCCGGCCTTGGGGATCACCATCGGCCGCAGCACGTAGGCGCGGGCCGGGGAGCACTCCTCCAGGTGGCGGGCGAGGGCGCGGCGGACCGGGCTCCAGTCCCAGGTGGAGCCGCTGATGAAGTGGTGCAGGCTCTGTTCGGCCGCCTCCCCGCCGAAGAGCGAGGAGATGTTCCGTATGGACTTGCGGCCCTCGACGCCGAGCAGTCCCTGGACGTACTCCATGCCCCGGCGCCGCTGATCGCTGCGCGGCAGGGACTCGAACAGCACATTGCCCAGTTCCTCCAGCACGCCCTCCCGGGCCGCCGTTCGCGCCGGGCCGGTCTCCATGTCCGCGGTGCGCTCCCGCAAGTCCGTGGTGCGCTCCTGCGACCTCGTCTGCATCTCGTCCCCCATCGCCACTCGGTCGACCGGTCCCGGCGGTTCGGCCGAGGTCCGTCTGTGCGGTTGACACCTGCGTGGTGGCAGTGGTCCGAGGGCCTGTGCGCCGGGTTCCTGCTGCCGTGGAGGAGCCTGTGGCCGGCCGTCCAAGGCGAGGCCAAGGCCCGGGAAACCCGCAGGCCGGGCGAGTGGGAGAGGGTGCCCGGACCGGTCGGAGGGAGTGCCGTCGAAGGGGCGGTGGGAGGGTGGTGCGAGCGGGTGGGGCCGATGCGCGGACGGGTCAGGGCCGATGCGCGGACGGGTCAGGGCCGGTGCGCGGACGGGTCAGGGCGCGGGGCGGGCGGCGCCTAGTTTCGGCGGCGGAGATGGTGTCGGTGCGTCCGCTCACCGCGGCGGGAGGGATCGCGTCCCGCCGCGGTGGGCGGGCTTCGATGTGGAGGCCGTATGTCCTGCTTCGACCCCCGGTTCGCCTCGCGCCCGGGATTCGCGCGCGTGTTCCGCCCCGGCGGGCTGACGCTGGGGCTGTTCTTCCCGGTGGAGTCCTACGCCGGCCCGGTGCCCCGGATGGACGTCGCCGAGCAGACCGACCGCGCCCTGCGGGCGGAGCGGGCCGGGTTCTCGGCCCTGTGGGTGCGTGACATCCCGCTGCTCGACCCGGCGTTCGGCGACGCCGGGCAGATGTACGACCCGTGGGTGTGGCTGGCCCACATCGCCGCGCGCACCTCGCGGATCGCGCTGGCGACCGGCTCCATGGTGCTGCCGCTGCGCAATCCGATCGACACCGCGAAGTCGGCGGCCTCGCTGGACCTGCTCAGCGGCGGGCGCCTGGTGCTGGGCGCGGCCACCGGGGACCGGGGGGTGGAGTTCCCCGCCTACGGGCTCGCCCGGGACGACAGCCCGGTGCTGTTCCGCACCGCCGTCTCCACACTGCGCCGGCTGTGGGCGGAGGACTTCCCGGCCGTCGACTCGCGCTACGGGTCGATCCGGGACGCGGGGATGCTGCCCAAGCCGTCGGACGGGCGGATTCCGCTGCTGGTGACGGGGCACAGCAGACAGACCCTGCCGTGGATCGCCGAGCACGCCGACGGCTGGCTGATGTACCCGCGTCCGCTGATCCAGCAGCGCCGGACGACGGCGCTGTGGCAGAAGGCGGTGGCCGACGCGGGCGGGGCGCGGAAGCCGTTCTCGCAGTCCCTCTGCCTCGACCTGGTGGACCGCCCCGACGCCCGCCCCAGCGCCATCCACCTCGGCTACCGGACGGGACGGCGGTATCTGCGCTCCCATCTGGACGGGCTGCGGGACGCCGGCGTGCACCATGTGGTGCTCAACCTCAAGTACGGCCGCCGGCCCGCGGCGGAGGTGCTCCAGGAACTCGCGGAGTACGTCCTGCCCCACTTCCCCGCGCACGAGCGGGCACCGGTGGTCTCCGCCGCCTGAGGACGGGCGGCATAACCGGCGACGGCACCACCCCTGTCGGCGGGGGTGGTGCCGTTGTCCCGTTGTCCCGTCGTGCCGTCAGGTCGTCCCGTCGTGCCGTCAGGAGCGGTGCCGGGACGGCGGATCCGCGCCGCGCCGGGCGCCGCAGTGGCGGCAGACGGCCGCGTGCCGGGCGAGGTCGTCGTCGGCCGGATGCCGGGGCGTCCGCCCGGCGGTCACCTCACCGCACGGGCGGGGCGGGTACGCAGGGCCGAGGTCGATCTCCACACCGGCCGGCACCATCAGCCAGCGGGCCGGAAGTCCCTCGTGCTCGTCGAGCGGCATGCCGCCTCCTCGGTCCGGGCCGCCCCGGTCCGGCTCCTCCGCCCGGCACCGCCTCGCCGGCCAGCGTCGGCGGGGACGGTCCAGGCCGGGTGAAGGCCCGGTCAACGACGCGCGTCCACACCGGGAACCGGCCACGGGAGCTACGGGTACCCCACCCGCGCGATGTGGAGCTCAGCGCCCACGCGCCGCGACGGCCCCGTGCGGCAGGGCTGCGTCCGCCGCGACGACCCGCGGGTCCGGCCGTACCCGGCGACCCGCTCGACCGGTTCGCTCCGGTGCCCGGTCCGGCGCGGGGCGGGCCGTCGGTGTCCCGGCGCCGCCCGGCCGCCGGGACGGACCGACCGTCTCCGGACCGCCGCCGCCCGACGACGAGCGCCCGCCGACCGGGCCGGACGGCCGGGCGCGACGACATCGAGAGGCAGGGCGGACGGCCCCCTAACCGGCGGCCGTGAGGACCCCGGAGGGGGTGCGGGGGCCCAGGTCGCGGTCGGCGCCGGGCAGGACGCGCAGGCCGGTGTCGTCCGGGGACGGCAGTGACATGCGGATCAGGTGCGGGACCCGCAGGGCGAGGGAGGGCTCCCCGGCCGGCCGCGGATCGGTCACCACGACGTGGTGGTCGAGGAGCTGGCCCACCAGGGACTGCGCCTCCCAGGCGTCGCCGCCCAGCGCCTGCTGCGCGCGGGCCATGCCGAACGGGTCGTCACCGGCCGCCGCGAGCAGGATGAGCGCCCGGCGCAGCGGCGCGGGGAGCCGGGCCACGGCGCCGGCCGTGCGGGCCAGCACGTCGCACGCCTCGTCATGGAGTTCCGCGGCGAGGCGGCCCTCGTCGACGAGGCCGAGGGCCAGGTCGGGCAGGGTCCACATCGGGCGGCCCGCGAACTTCTCGCCCACCGCGCGCAGGGCGAGCGGGAAGTTGCCCATCAGCCGGGTCACCTCGCCGAGGGTGTCCGCGTCGCCCGCGACGCGCTCCACCCCCGCGACCCGGGCGAAGAACGCCGACGCGTCGGGGCCCGGCAGCGGTCCCAGCGGCAGGGCCCGCGCGCCGGGCAGACCGGGCAGCCGGACCCGTGAGGTGACCAGGACCAGGGCGGTGTCGTCGGCCGGCAGCAGGGGCAGTACCTGGTCGGTGGTGGCGGCGTCGTCCAGCAGCATCAGCAGCGACCGGCCGGCGCTAGCCGAGCGGAACATCCCGGCGAGTTCGTCGGTGTCGTGCGGCAGCGCGGCCGGGTCGTGGCCGCAGTCGCGCAGCAGGGAGTGCAGGACGGCGTGCGCGGGGCGGGGGCGGTCCATGTTGTCGTGGAGCCGGGCGTGCAGCGCCCCGTCGGGGAACCGTCCGGCCAGCCGGTGGGCGCCGCGCACGGCGAGGGCGCTCTTGCCCACGCCGACCGGCCCCAGCACGACGACCACCCGGGGCCCGCCGCCCGCCGGGTCCCGCTCCCCCGTGTCCTCGCCCGCGAGGGCCGCGAGGCGGGCCAGTTCGACCGTGCGGCCGGTGAAATCCGGGGTGTCCAGCGGGAGTCGGCCGCGGACGGGTTCCGTGACAGCGGCGGTGGCGCGCGGCTCGGGCGGCGCGGAGGCGACGGGTACGACGTCGGCGGCGACGGGCTCGGGGAGCTGCGCGGTCAGCACCTCCCGCTGGAGCCGCTGGAGCCGCTCGGAGGGTTCGATGCCCAGTTCGTCGACGAGTCGCCGGCGCAGCCGGGCGAACGCCTCCAGGGCGGTGGCGCGCTGCCCGGACCGCTGGGCGGCGGTCATGAGCTGCGCGGTGAACTCCTCGTTGAGCGGGTGATCGGCGGTGAGTTGCCGTAACTCGCCCATCAGGTCGCGGTGGCGGCCCAGTCGCAGGTCGGCGGTGATCCGCAGCTCCAGCGCGCTCAGCCGCAGGTCCGCCAGGTGCGGGAGCTGCGCGGAGAGCAGCGGTCCGGCCTCCAGTCCGGCGAACGGCTCGCCGCGCCACAGGCCGAGCGCCGCGCGCGCGAGGGTCGCGGCGGTGCGGGGGTCGCCCTCGCCCAGCGCGGTCCGGGCGCGCCTGATGCCGTGTTCGAACTCCCACAGGTCCAGCTCGCCCGGCCGGAGGTCGATCCGGTAGCCGTTCGGGCCGGTGCGCACCCGCTCGCACGGGTGCACCGGGCAGTGCAGTGCCTTGCGCAACTGGTAGACGTAGGTCTGGACGGTCTTGCGGGCCAGGCGCGGCGGTTCGGTCTCCCAGAGCTCCTCGATCAGGGTCGAGGTGGAGACCAGGCGGTTGGCGTTGAGGAGCAGCATCGCCAGCACGCGCCGGGCCATGGGCGCGGACGGCGTGCGCTCCGCGTTCTGCGAGCGGATCTCCAGCGGGCCCAGTACCGAGACGCGCAGCGCCTCGCCGTCGGTACCGGAGTCCCCCACGACGGCGTTCTCCACCCTGGCATTCCGCGGCCCGGCCTTCTCCGGCCCGACCCTCTCCACTCCGGCGTTCTCGGGCCTGGCCTTCTCCGGCCTGACGTCCTCTGACCTGACGTCCTCTGGCATGACGTCCTCTTCCTCTCCGGCCCTCGGTGCGGGCTCGTCGTGGCGTTGGGCGGTGCGGGCACCGTCCCGTGTCTCGTACCAGTGACGCATCCGGGCTCTGCGGAGCTTGCCGATGCCGGTCCTGGGAACGTCCCCCGTGTCCACCGCCACGACACGAGCGACGCGCACCCCGAGGCGTTCGGCGACGCGGGCGCGGACGGCCGCCTCGGCCGCGCGGTGCCCGGTGCCGGGTCTCGGGTGGTAGAAGACGGCGATCTCCTCGCCCTCGGCGGCGGTGACCGGGCAGGCCACGGTGTGCGAGGGGGCGACGAAGTCCAGCTCCTCCACCACGGCCTCGATCTCGTGGCTGTGGCAGCGCACCCCGTCGCACTCGACGAGGTCGTCGGCGCGTCCGGTGACGGTGAGCACGCCGTCCTGTACGAAGGCGAGGTCGCCGGTGCGGAACCAGCCGTCGGCGGTGAAGGCGCGCCGGGTGTGGGCGGCGTCGTCCAGGTAGCCGCGGGTCACCGAGGGGCCGCGCACCTCCAGGTGTCCCACGGTGCCGGCCGGGACGAGGGCGCCGTCCGCGTCGACGCAGCGCACGGCGGTGCCCGGCTGGGGGCGTCCGGCCGGGACGTAGCGCGTGACGGCGTCGAGGTCGGAGAAGCGGCAGTCGACCACGCCGGCCGCGGTCTCCGACATGCCCCAGCCGGGGAACATCGCGTCGGGGGGCAGGCCGAACGGGGCGAGGAGGCTGAGGAAGCGCCGGACGACCGAGGCGCGGACCGCCTCCCCGCCGTTCATGACGTACCGCAGGCCGCTCAGGTCCCAGTGCCGGTCCGCGAGCCGGTCCGCGCGGTCGTTGACGAGCGAGAAGGCGAAGTTGGGCGCCCAGGTGGTGCAGGCGCGGTGGCGGTCGACCAGGTCGAGCCAGCGCAGCGGGTCGGCGAGGACCCACTCGGTGGGGGCGTGCACCTGGTGGGCGCCGAGGAAGACGTCCCGGACGTGGAAGAGGAGCAGTCCGCCGGCGTGGTCGAGCGGCATCCAGTTGACGGACCGGGTGGCGCGGCCCAGGCCGTTGACGCGGGCGGTGGCGGCGCTGCGGCTGAGGATGTTGCGGTGGCTGAGCAGCACGGCCTTGGGCACGCCGGTGGAGCCGGAGGTGAGCAGCAGCGCCGCGAGGTCGTCGGGGCGGCTGGGGTGGCGGCGGTGGTCGGGGGCGGCGGCGCGCAGTTCGTGCGGGTGGCCGAGCCAGGCCCCGGCGGCGCGCGCGGCCGCCTCGGTGCCGGGTCGCAGGGGCTGTCCGCGTCCGGTGACGAGGCGGGGTCTGCCGTAGCGGTTCCAGACCTGGTCGAGGAGGGCGGGGGCGGCGGCACGCGCCTCGGCGGTGGTGCCGGTGCCGGTGAGCAGTGGCACGAACCCGCCGAGCACACACGCCCAGAAGACGCTCAGCAGCCCCGGCGCGTCGGCGACGTGCACGACGACGCGTTCGCCGGGGCGGGTGCCGGCCCGGCGCATCCCGGCGAGGAGCCGGGCGGCCTCGTGGAGCAGTTGCGCGTAACTCCACCCGGTCTCGCCGCCGTCGGCGCCGACGAAGCACAGGCCCGGGCCCGCGGGGGCGAGCGCGGCCCGCACCAGCGCGTTGCCGAGCGTGCCGCACTCGGGGCGCGGGGCGGGCCCGCCGTCCAGCAGCGCCGGGCCGCCCGCGGTCATGGGGCGACACGCTCCTTGCGGTACTCGCGCGGGGTGACGCCGTAGCGGTCGCGGAAGAGCCGGCTGAAGTGGGACGCGCCGTAGAGTCCGGCCCGTTCGCCGACGAGGGCCACCGGCAGGTGGTCCAGGAGGGGGTCGGCGAGTTCGGTGCGGCAGCGTGCGAGGCGCTCGTCGCGGATCCAGCGGGCGGGGCTGATGCCGTGCTCCTGGAAGATCTTCTGGAGGTAGCGCAGCGAGACGTTGTGCGCGCGGGCGATGGCCACCGGGCCGAGGCCGGGGTCGGCCAGCCGGTCGCGGACGTAGGACTGGACCTGGAGCATGAGGGCCTGCCGGGCGATCTGCGGGTCCTCGGCGACCTCGCGCATGCGTTCGGCGAAGAGCGCGGCGGTGAGTCCCACGACGCTGCCGCCGAGCAGGTCGACGGCGGTCTCCACCTCCCTGCCGTGCCGGCCGAGCCCTTCCAGCAGGGCGGAGAGCAGGGCGGCGAGGCCCTCGGCGCCGGTCCACGGCCGGGCGGTGAGCGGTTCGGCCTCGGCGGCGGTCAGGCCGACCAGCCGGTGCGCCACCGTGACGTCGACCAGACGGAAGTTCTCCGGCATGGACGCCTTGTAGGGGCGGGTGCTGTCGAGGCAGATCAACTGCGGGGCGCGCACCGCGGCGTGGCGGCCGTCCTGCACGATCCAGACCACTCCGGTCAGGGGCCGCAGGACGCGCAGTACGCCCTCGCCCGCCGGGGCGATCTGCCGGGCGGGCCGGATCAGTTCCCGGGGGCCGTCGCCCTTGACCAGCGCCACCCGGACGCCGCCGAACTGGTGGGTCCGCAGGGCGCCGTCGAGCGGTTCGTCGTGGCCGCGGACGATCTGCACTCCGCCGGGCGCGGCCCGGCCCGGTGCGGCCGGGCGGGGCGCGGCGGGTGCCGGGCTCTCCCGTTCTGCGAGGCTTCGCACCGCATCCCCCATCCGTCGGTGTGTCGGGACCGAGCCGTCCGTCGCGCGGGCGCCTCGCGTCCCCTCACACCATAGAAACATACCTGCATGCTGGTATCGCAGTCATATCGGAGGGTTCGATGTCACCAGTTTCGACGGATGTGCGAACACTTACGGCCACCGCACGGCTGATCCGGCCCGGACCGGACCGGACCGAGCCGGCCCGGACCGAGCCGGACCGGGCCGGGCCGCCACGCCCGGTGGGTGCCCGTGCGGGCGGCCGGTCAGGTCCGGTCGTGGAGCAGCAGGGCGGCGGCGTGGGCCGCCGAGGCGAGGGTGATGTGGCGGTGCCAGCCGGCGAAGGTGCGGCCCTCGAAGTCGTACAGGCCGATCCGGCGGCCGGTGCCGGTCACGTCC
This sequence comes from Streptomyces ziwulingensis, assembly GCF_039542605.1. Taxonomy (NCBI): domain Bacteria; kingdom Bacillati; phylum Actinomycetota; class Actinomycetes; order Kitasatosporales; family Streptomycetaceae; genus Streptomyces; species Streptomyces ziwulingensis. Next base: position 180,524 of record NZ_BAABIG010000025.1, on the reverse strand, counting down.
CCGGCGATCCCGGCGGGCACGGCGGCCAGTGCCACCAGCGCGGCGGTGGTCAGGGTGGTCAGGTCGGTGAGCCAGTACGCGGTGTGCGCGGGGCGGTACGGGTCGCGCCGGGCCAGCAGGAGCTGCCGGCGGCGGGGGCCGGGCGGGGTGTCGGCCGCCCGGCACGCCACCCGGACGGCCTCGTGGGGTCCGGCGGCCGGACCCGGCGGGCGCACCCGGCCGAACGGACGGGCCGCCGGGCCGGTCGCCAACTGCCCGGCGGTGACGGTACGGGCGGTGTCCCGGCCGTCGGCGGTGAGCGGGGTGAGCGGCTGGGCGGCGCTGACGCGCAGCAGGTAGGGGAAGCCGTCGGCCGCCAGCCGGGCGGCGACCCGGCCCGCCGGGGCGTGCCGGGCGTCCAGCAGGACGGGCGGGTGGTGGGGGCCCGCCGCGCGGGCGGTGTCCCGCACCATGTCCAGACCGGCCGCCACGGGGTCGACGGCGGTGGCGTCGGCGGGGAGGGCGGCCCGCTCGCGCAGGCCGGGGTCGTCGAGCCAGCGGGGGGTGAGCTGGAGGTGCCAGTCGACGGGGCAGCCGCCCCGCTCCGTCACGGCCCACAGGCCGACGGCGCGCTGGGCGTCGACGGTCCGTCCGGTGCGCGGGTCGGCGTACCGGTCGGCCCCCACGCCGCCGCGTCCGGCGCGGGGCAGGGTCGCGGTGTGCACGACCCAGGCCCGGGGCGGGGCGAGCCGCCCGAGGTGGTGGGCGAGGGCGCGGCGGACCGGGCGCCAGCTCCAGGTGGAGTCGCTGATGAAGTGGTGCAGCCGCTGGGCGTCGGCGGGGACGCCGGTCTGCGCGGCGATGTTGCGGATGCTCCGGCGGCCCGTCGCGGCCAGCAGCCCCCGGAGGTACAGCTCACCGCTGCGCCGCTGGTCGCTGCGGGCGAGCGAGCCGAGCAGCCGCCGGGCCAGCTCACCCACGGGGTCCTCGCCCCACGCCGCCGCCGGGGCGAAGGCGCCGGCGGTGTCCGGGAGTGCGGGGAAGACGGGGAGCACGGTCCGGACGGCTCGGTCGGGAAGCGCTACCGGGCCGGTCACGAGGTCCGCCGAGGGCGGGGCGGCGGCGCGTACGACCCCGCCGGTGAGGTCACCGCGCGCCGCGTCGGCCGCAGTCCAAGGGCTCCTCATCGGACGGTGAGGTGGGTCAGGTAGGCGCGGTGGTTCCGGGCGGTCTCCGGGACGCTGTCGCCGCCGAACTTCTCCAGCGCCGCGTCGGCGAGGACCAGCGCGGTCACCGCCTGGGCGACCACGGCGGCGGCCGGCACCGCGCACACGTCGGACCGCTGGTGGTGGGCGACGGCCGCCTCGCCGGTGGCCGTGTCCACGGTGGCCAGCGCCCGCGGCACGGTGGCGATCGGCTTCATCGCGGCCCGCACCCGCAGTGCCTCGCCCGTGGACATGCCGCCCTCGACCCCGCCGGAGCGGCCGGTGGCGCGGCGCACGCCGTCCGCGCCGGGGACGATCTCGTCGTGCGCGAGGGAGCCGGGGACCCGGGCGAGGGCGAACCCCTCCCCCAGTTCCACGCCCTTGATGGCCTGGATGCCCATGAGCGCCCCGGCCAGCCGGGCGTCCAGCCGCCGGTCCCAGTGGACGTGCGAGCCGAGGCCCGGCGGCAGCCCGTACGCCACCACCTCCACGACACCGCCGAGGGTGTCACCGGCGACGTGCGCCCGGTCCACCTCGGCGACCATCGCGGCCGACGCCCCGGCGTCGAAGCAGCGCACCGGGTCGGCGTCGAGCCGCGCGGTGTCCTCGGGGCCGGGCAGCGCCGCCGACGCCGAGCGTGCCGCGCCGAGCGCGACGACGTGGGCGACCAGCGCGATGCCGTACGCCTGCCGCAGGAACGCCTCGGCGAGGCTGCCCAGCGCCACCCGGGCGGCGGTCTCGCGGGCGCTGGCCCGCTCCAGCACCGGCCGGGCGTCGTCGAAGCCGTACTTCTGCATCCCGGCCAGATCGGCGTGGCCGGGGCGGGGCCGGGTGAGCGGGGCGTTGCGGGCCTGCCCGGCCAGGACGTCGACGGGGACCGGGTCGGCGGCCATCACCGTGCGCCACTTGGGCCATTCGCTGTTGGCGACGCGGACGGCGACCGGTGAGCCCAGGGTGTGGCCGTGCCGTATCCCGCCGGCGAAGGCCACCTCGTCGCGTTCGAACGCCATCCGGGCGCCGCGCCCGTGTCCCAGGCGGCGGCGGGCGAGGGCGTCGGCGACCTCTTCGGTGGAGATCCGCACACCGGAGGGGAGCCCTTCCAGTACGGCGGTCAGGGCGGGCCCGTGGGACTCGCCGGCGGTGAGCCATCGCAGAGCGGACATGTGATTCCTTCACTGTGTGGGGCACTGTGTGGGGCACGGTGTGGGGCGTGGGCGTACGGGGGCCGCGGAACAGGTCTTTCACGCCGTCGCGCAGGTGGAGCCGGTCGTCGCGCTCAAGCCGCACCGCGCCGCGCACTGCTCGCATCGTCGTGCTTCTCCGGTCGGGGGTGGGCGGTCAGGCCGCGGTGGCGATCGGGGCGGGTTCGCGGCGCGGCGGGACGGCGCGCGCCCGGTACAGCTCGGCGGCCTGGAAGGCGAGGTCGAGGCACTGGCAGCGGTTCAGCCGCGGGTCGCAGGCGGTCTGGTGGCGCTGGGGGGGGTCACTCGTCGAGCAGGTCGGGCTGTTCGGCGACGATCTCGTCCCACAGCAACCGGAAGCTGAACCGGCCCAGTTGCGCGTCGCCGAAGCCGTCGCGGGCGGCGGTGGCCTGCTCGTGGGTGAGGGGCTGCGGGGTGCCCGCCGCCTGGGCGAGAAGCTGTACCTGGGCGCAGCCGTCGTAGGTGAAGAACCAGTGCACGGCCTCCTCCACCGAACCGCCCACCGTGATCAGGCCGTGGTGGCGCAGGAGGATGGCCCGGTGGTCGCCGAGCCGTTCGGCGATGTCGCGGCCCTGCGCCACGGAGACCGAGGGGCCCTCGTACGCGCCGTAGAGCACCTGGCGGCCGTAGAAGGCGGCGGACTCCTGGTCGATGGGTTCCAGCAGCCGGCCCAGCGCTCCCAGTGCCCGGGAGTGCGGCGTGTGGCCGTGGGCCGCGGCGGTGGCGCCCGGGTGGAGTTCGTGGATCTGCGAGTGGATCACGAAGGCGCTGGGGTTGACCCGGTGGCGGCCGCTGACGACGCGGCCGCCGGAGTCGACGCAGATCAGGTCGGCGACCCGGACCCGGTGGAAGGAGACGCCGAACGGGTTGACCCAGAAACGGTCCTCGTGCTCGGGGTCGCGCACGGAGATGTGGCCGGACACGCCCTCGCCGAACCCGTACTTGCCGAACAGCCGCAGCGCGGCGGCGAGCCGCTGCTTGCGGTGGCGCCGGGCGTCCTCGCAGGTGGCGAACTCCGGATCGCCGGGGATGGGCAGCCCGGTGACGGTGTCCGCGAGGTACGCGGGACGCGGCTCGGTGACGGCGGTGCTCATGCGGGGTCCTTTCCGGACGGGGGGACGCGGGGGAGGCGTGCGCGGGTGAAGGGGGGGAGGCCCCGGGGCGGCGGGTCCGGTGAGCCGCCGTGCGCGTGCGGCGGGCGTCACGCGGCGATCGCCGTCGCCTCCGCCCGCACCGCCCGCACCGTCGCCGAGTGTTCGAGGATCGCGGCGACGATGTCCTGGCTGCGGTCGACCAGGGAGGGGATGCCGAAGGTGAAGAACAGTGCGCCGGCGGCGATGTTGCCGAGCCCGTACAACCGGGGGTCGGGCCGCCCGTCGCTGGTGAGCCGGCTGGTGGCGCGGGCCAGATGCAGTCCGCCGTGCGGATGCCGGGCGACCGCGCGGGCCCGGACCAGCGAGGTCACCAGGGACAGCGCGCCGGTGGGGACGCGCCCCTCCGAGGCGTTGACGGCACTGATCACCCGGTCGGCGTGGAACTCGGTGCCGTCCGCCGCCAGGACGTCGAAGCCGCCTTCCTCGCCGGGGACGATGTCGAGCAGCCCGGAGAACATCTCCAACTGCCCCGCCTCCACCAGTTCCAGCAGGACGGCCGCGCTGCTCGGCGGCATGGGGCAGCACAGGCTCATGACGGTGCGGTAGTGCGCCCGCAGGATCTGCACCTTGTCCTCCTCGCGCAGCAGCGGCCACATGTCGGGACCGGTCTCGGGGACGGCCCGCTGGAGGATGCGCATCCCCATCTGCGGCGAGTCGACCTCGTCGATCTGGCGGCGCAGCCGGTCCACCGGGTCCTCCAGGTCGACGCGGAGGATCTCCTCGACGACCGCGTCGAGGTCCGCCCCGGCGTCGCGGAACTCGGCCCGCAGCACCGCGGCGACGTCTTCGACGGCCAGCTCGCGGCGGTTCCCGGCGGTGCCGCGGAGGCGTTCCGGGGTGACGTGGCGCAGCGCGAAGTGGACGGACCGCTGCCGTACGCCGGGCAGCACCCCGCGCCGCGACAGCAGACTGACCGGCCCCTGGTGGCCGCGGGCGGCGAGGGAGAGGACGATGTCGACGGCGGTCAGGCCGCTGCCGATGACGGCGACGTGCTCGTTCTCGCCGATGGCGTCCAGGGTGCCGGCGACGGGGTACGGGTCGCCGACGAAACCGGGGGTGGAGCCGAGACCGTAGACGTCCTTGGGGCTGTCGCCGCCGACGCCGAGCACGACGTAGTCGAAGGCCCGGGACTGTCCCGGGCCGGTACGCAGCAGCACCTTGCCGGGCAGCCGGGCGGCGGAGCCGACGGCCTCGCCGATGATGTCGACGCGCCAGCCGCGGCGCCGCAGTTCCCCGAGGGCCGCGTACGCGGACTCCTCCAGGTACTCGCCGTACAGCGGGCGGGAGGCGAAGCGGGCGCCGGAGATCCGGTCGACGCCCTGCGCGACGCCGGTGACGCGGTCACGGGTCGTCAGCCAGCGCTCGAAGTGGCCGAGGTCTCCGGCGCGTACGGACATGTCGTCGGGGGTGGCGTTGACGCGCAGCGTCTCGGTGTCCACCTGGTAGGCCCGGCCGCGCCACAGGTGGGGCGAGGGCTCGAACACGGTGAGGCTGCCGGGGTCGGCCTCGCTCCGGGCCAGGGCGTCGACCAGACAGACGGCCGCCGCGCCGCCGCCGACGACGCCGATCGAGATTCCAGGGGGCATGGGTTCAGTCACCTATCGGTATACGGAGGCGGATGCTGATGCTGATGCGGGTGCGGGTACGGGTACGCGCCGACGCGGGTGCGGCGCGGGTGCTGGCCTCGACGCGGGCCGGAGCGGGAGCGGGGCCCGGGGGCGGGCGGCTCGGGCTCGGGAGGGTCAGGGCTGCGGGGGCTCGAAGCGGTGGAAGCCGCCCTGGAGGAAGATCAGCGGGGAGCGGGTGCCGCGCACGCCGAGCCCGACGACGTCGCCGATGACCATGACGTGGTCGCCGGCGACGACGTGGTCGCGGTAGCGGCACTCCATCCAGCCGGCCGCCTCGAAGAGCAGGGTGCCGGTGCGGGTGCCGACTTCGGCGGGCCGGGTCCGTACCGCCTCGTCGCGCTCGGCGCGCGGGCGGGCGAAGAGCCGGGCCAGTTCCTCCGAGCCGCCGTCGAGGATGGAGATGCCCCAGACCCCGGACTCCATCAGGCCGGTGAGGAAACCCGAGTCGCTGCGGAAGCCGACCGACACCAGGGGCGGTTCGAGCGACACGGAGGTGAGGGAGTTGACGGTGACGGCACTGTGCCGGCGGCCGTCCTGTGCCTGTCGGTGCGTACTGACGACGCAGACGCCGGTGGCGAAGTGGCGCATGACGGCGCGCAGGTCGCTCGGGGCGTCGACGGCACCCGTCGTGTGATCCGCTGCTGGGGCCTTGCCCATGGTCGGTCCTCTCCGGGTCTCGGACATGCGGCGCGCGGCCCGCGGCCCGCGGCCGACGACATGGTGAAGCGGCGGCGGTCTGGCCGGGACTGAGCCCACAGGAGACGAACACCAGCCCGCCTGGGACGGACAACGGTTCGACAGCAGCGACTCTAGGAACGGTCCCGCTCCGGCATTTGCCGTGCAGCGCACCGGCACTGGCGGATTCACGCGCCCCGGTTCACGCCCCGCGTCCCGGGGAGAGCCACCCCTCGGCACGCGCGACGGCCGGTCCTCGGGACCGGCCGGTGGGGGCGCGCGAGGGGCCAGGAATGGCATGGGGTCCGGCCCTCGGGGTGGTTCAGAGCAGGGCGCGGGGAGACGCCTGCCGCAGGCGGTGGCGGCGCGCCGGCTGCCGGGTGACCGCGGCGACATCGCGGCGGGCGGTCTCGGCCAGCTCGATGATCTGCTCCGCGTGCGGCAGCAGCCGCCGACCCGCCTCGGTCAGGGTCAGTTGACGCCTGCTGCGGTCGAACAGTTCGGTGCCGACGGCCTCTTCGAGGTTCTTTATCTGCGTCGTCACGGTCGACTGGGCATAGTGCAGGTTCTTGGCGGCCCGGGTGAAGCTCAGCTCGGCCGCCACCTCCTGGAACGCGCGTAACTGCTGGAACTGCATGACACGGCCCTCTTCCCTCCGGTCCCTATAACATACCAGCCTGCCCGTATTCTTGAGCCGGTCCGGTCGGCTGTTTCTCAGTCGGTCATCGACGCCGGTGACATGAGGTCCCGGGCGATCTGCGGCAGCACCTGGTCGAGGAGTTCCGCCGCCCGTACCGCCCCGTCGACGGTGCGCGGCACCTCGTCCACGGCCACGGCGCGGGCGTAGCGGTCGGGCAGGTTGCGCCGGCAGGCGGCGAGTACGGCCCGCCGGCCGGCGACCTCCTGCTCGGGCCCGAGCGGCACGAAGGCCACCACCACCGAGGCGCCCAGCTCGGGCAGTTCGGTGGGGACCACGGCGCACTCACGGACACAGGCGAGTTCCAGCAGCTCCCCCTCCAGGGCGAAGAAGTCGCGGGCGAAGCCGGCGTCCGCGGCGTCGGTGTCGATGTCGGTGTCGGTGTCGCTGTAGATGTCGGTGTCGGTCATGCGGAGATCTCCTGGTGCACGGTCTGCTCCAACTGCAGGTTGAGGGTGAGGATCGGAACCACGGCGCGCAGCAGCTCCGCCGTCTCGATCCGTCCGGTGGGGCTGTACGGAATGTGGTCCACCGCGATGACGTGCGCCGGGATCGACGGCACCCGGCGCGCGCACGCCGTGCGCAGGGCGGTGTAGCCGGTGGCCTCACGTCCCACGGCCACCGCGATGAACGGCACGACGAGGGCGTCGCCGAGCGTGGGCAGGCTCACCCGGACCACGGCGGTGTCACGGAGGCAGGGCAGGTTGAGCAGGTCGGACTCCAGGCGGAAGAGCGCGGCGTCGACGGCCAGGTCGCGGACCGGGGCGGTGACACCGCCGGCCCGGCCGGTGAGGGTGACGCGGCCGCGTTCGTCGAGGACGCCGAGGTCCCCGGTGACGAGGAAGCGCCGCTCCCCCGCGCCGGTGTCGAGAGTGACGAACTCCCCCTCGGCGGGCCCGTGTTCACTGCGGCCACCGCCTTCGGCATCGCCGTCCGGGTCCACGCCTGCGTCCGCGTCCGCGTCCGCGTCGAGGTAACCGTCCATCACCTGCGGGCCGGCGAACGCGAGGCGGCCGGGGCGGCCGGCCGGCAGCACGGCGCCCGTGCCGTCCAGTACGGCGACGGTGGTGCCGAGCACGGCCCGTCCGGTGCGCATCCGCGTGACCAGCGACTCCTCCGGAGTGAGCAGGGCGCCGAGGCCCGCCTCGGGGGTGATGTGGGCCAGGTGCAGCACGGGACCGAGCCGCTTCCAGGCGGTGTCCACCGTCCAACGGCCGAGGTGCCGTCCCGGAGTGATCACGCAGCGCAGCCGTCCGGTACGGGCCAGCGGCCCGGAGTCCGGGTGGACCAGCAGCCGGCCGAGCGCGCCGGGTTCGATCACCGCGGTCGTGACGCGTTCGGCGGTGACGAGCGCGGCGAGGACCTCGGCGTCACCGGTGGCGTCCAGCACCACCCCGGCGCCGACGGTCAACAGGGTGCGCGCGAGTTGCAGGGAGAGCGGCTGCCACAGCGGGGCGGCCACGAGGTGGGTGTCGTAGGCGTCGAAGCCGAACTCGTCCACCAGGTCGAGCAGCGCGCGGCCCTCGGCGGCGGTCCCGCGCACCGTGACCCGCGGCCGGGGTCCGCCGGGTACGACGGCGAGGGACTCGCGGTGCAGCGGTTCGGGGAGACGGCGCAGCGGCTCGCTCATCAACAGGTCGTAGAAGCGGGCGCGCTCCAGCCCGAACCGCCCCCCGTCCCCGGCCCCGACCCCGGCCCCGGCCAAGTCCCTGACCCCGGCTCCGTCTTCGGCTCCCCGGACCTTCTCCGTACCCCGCTCACCGCCCGCCCCACCGGCACCTTCCGCACCTTCATGGCGCGGCGGGACGCCCGGGTCCGGCGAGTCCTCGTGATCCAGCGCGATCCGCAGCACCTCGCGCGCGCCGGACCACTCGGTCCCGTCGAGCGCCGACGCGTGTTCCCCTGAGGCGAACACCACGCGCGGGTCGAGGAGCGCGAGGGTCCGCGCGAGCCGGCCGGCGCCCTGCGCGGGGTCGATCCCCGTGCACGGGATTCCGAGCGTCGCGCACGCGGCCATGGCGACGGCCAGTTCCCAGCGCGGGCCGGCCAGGAACACCGCGCGGACCGGCCGCGCCGGGCGCCCCTCGGGCAGACGGGCCGTCAGGCCGGCCGCGCACCGCTCCACCGCGTCGGCCAACTCCACCCAGGAGAGCCGGACGTCACCGTCCACGACGGCCGTCGCTTCGGGGCGGGCGGTGGCGTGCCGGCGGATGTGTTCGATTTTGATCATGTGGCTTCTCCGTGGTCGGTGAGCCGGGGTGCGGAAACTCGCCACAGCGAAACAAACCCGCATGCGGGTTTTCAAGTGCTATCGGAAAGGGCGATGCCAGGGCACCGCTGTGTCAGGTCACGCAGGTGAAAGGGCCCCCGTCCGCCGACAATCCGAGGGAGTCAGGCTCCGCCACGCACTCCACGGAGGCCCCGTTGTCCGACGACCGGTATCCCCCACCACGTACCGACGCGCCCACCGCGACGCCCGGAATACGCCCCCTGGCCGTGCTCGTGGGCCTCCCCGGATCGGGCAAGTCGACGGTGGGCCGGATGATGGCCGACCGGCTCGGGGTGACCTTCCGGGACACCGACGAGGACGTGGAACGCCGCACCGGGCGCACCGTGGCCCGGATCTTCGCCGACGACGGGGAGCCCCGGTTCCGGGAGTGGGAGCGGGCGGCGGTACGCGCCGCGCTCACCGCACACGACGGCGTGCTCGCGCTGGGCGGCGGCGCCGTGGTCGACCCGGTCACGCGGTCGTGGCTGGCCGGCGGCCCGGTCGTGCACCTCGACGCCGAGGTGCGGGAGGTGCTGGGCCGGCCCGGCGGCACGGTGGACCGGCCGCTGCTCGCCGGCGACCCCGCGGCCCGGCTTCGGCGACTGGCCGCGCGGCGCGCTCCGTTCTACCGTGAGGTCGCCCGGGTGACCGTGACCACTCGGGGGCTCAGCGCCGTGGAAGTCACCCGGACGGCGCTGCTCGCACTGGTTCTCGACCCGGTCCCCTGACCGCGTCCAGCGGTCCGCCGCCGGTTCCCCGGTCCCGCGACGGACCCGCTCATCCCGCGAACTCCTCCCCGGTGTCACTCTCGGCCTCCGCCATGACGCGCGCCATGAGCCGCTTGCCGCGGTCGGGGGTGATGTCCAGCTTGCCGAGCGTCTCGGAGGTGACGACGGCGCGGGCGAGCCCGCTGTAGAGCACCGCGATCCGCTCCTCCAGGTCCTTGCGGTCGCTCATCACCTCCGCCATGAGCTGCACGCCGCTGAACGCGCCGACGATCATCTGCGCCGCGTCGTCCACATCGGTGCCGGGCAGCAGTTCGCCCCGCTCCCGCGCCTCGGCGAGGAGGGCGACGTGCACGTCGATCCACGCCTGGTACGGCACCCGGCGGTTGATCTCGTGCCCCTGGTCCACGGCGAGCCGGATGCTGCCCTGCAGCATCCGGTCGAAGGTGAGGCGGTGCCCCACCAGCAGCCCGATGTCGGCCACCTCCTGGAACTTGGCCGCGTTCCCGGTCGAGGGGACCTCCAGGTATCCGATCTGGCCGCTGACCTGCTCGTCGAGCACCGCCTGGGCAAGTTCGACCTTTGAGGCGAAGTGGAAGTAGAAGGCTCCCTTGGTCACCCCGCACCGGGTGTAGACGTCGTAGATCGTGGCCCCCGCATAGCCGTGTTCGGCGAACACCTCACCGGCTGCGCCCAAGATCGCTTTCCTGGTCCTGACCGCACGCTCCTGTCGTGCCACGCGGCCTCCCATCTGTACCCGGCCGCCCCGGAAGGAACGGCTCCGTGTGATTGCTTCCGCGGGCCGTTTCCCACTCATTGAAAAACAAACCCGCATGCCTGTACCTTACCGACCGCGGGGGGAGATCGGCCATACCCCACGTCGTGCTGCACCTTCACCTTCGACGGAAGAGGCAACGACCATGCGCGCTATGGCTTCGACGATCCGGGACGTCCACAAAGAGGCGCGCCGCGCCGCGTTCCCGGAGATCACAGCGGGTGGACCGCTCAGCGTTCCGGCACTTCCGGTGGAGAAGACACTCGTCCACCGAGCCCGGTTGCGGGACGTCCTGCCCACTCAACTGACACGTCACGACGACACACACTTCACGGTTTCCGCACGCAGACCGCGCACTCACCGGCTCTTCGTGACCGCCGACGGCCAGGGTACGGCCTCGCTGGTGCTGGAGACGATCCGGCAGACCACGCTCCTCGTCTCGCACGCGGAACTCGGTGTGCCGCTCGGCCACCACTTCGTCATGTGGGACCTGTGCCACCGCCTCGACGCGCGGCTGCTCACCCGCACCGCGGCGAACGAGGACCTCACCCTCGACGTGCGCGTCGCCGACCTGCGCCGGCGCGGCGCGGTGCCGACCAGCGTGCATCTGGAGATGGTGCTGCGGGCGGGCGGCCGGGCCGTCGGCTCCGGCTCGATCCGTTTCCACGTCACCTCGCCCGCCGCCTACGCGCGCATACGGGGGCACCTGCCCGCCCTCGGGGACGCCCCGGTCGCCGAGCCGGTCGACCCGACGGCCGTCCACCACAGCCAGGCGTGCGACGTCGCCCTCTCCCCGGCCGAGGGGCCGGGCCGGTGGCTGCTGCGCGCGGACCCCGCCAACGAACTGTTCTTCGACCGGGTCAACGACCACGTCCCGGCCATGGTGCTGGTGGAGGCGGCGCAGCAGGCCGCGCACCTCACCTTCCCGGCGGGCCGGTTCGACCCGTCCGCCTCCGAGATGCGCTTCAGCCGGTACGTCGAGTTCGGCACCCCGTGCCGGGTCGCCGCCCATGCCGTCACCACCGAGGACGGCACGGCCTCGATCGGCGTCACCGGTCACCAGGACGAGCATCTCGCCTTCGTCATCAGGTTCGACGGGGCCACCGCCCGCCAGGAGCGCTGACCGGCTCATCCGCCGGCGCGCCCTGCGGGGCAGCGGAACGCGGCAGGCCCTCCCCCGGTTCCCCGGGCGGGGTTCCCCCACACCGCCGCCGGCCACCGCGTCCCGTCACCGGATCGTCCAGCCGCCGTCCACCGGCAGCGTGGCACCGATGACGAAGGAGGCCCGGTCACTGCCCAGCCAGGCGGCCGCCTCGGCGATCTCCCGCGGGTCGGCGATCCGCGGCAGCGGCGCCGCCGCGCGCAGCAACTCCTCCGCGCCGGGGTCCTGTTCGAGCCACTCGTCGATCATCTCGCTGCGCGTCGAGCCGGGTGCGACGGCGTTGATCCGGATGCCGTGGGGCGCGTACTCGGCCGCCGCCGCCTTGGTCAGCCCCAGCACCGCGTGCTTGGAGGCGATGTAGGGAGCGGCGACCGGTGTGGCGACCAGGCCGGCGGTACTGCTGGTGTTCACGATGGCGCCGCCGCGGGGCAGCATCGCCGCGATCTGGTGCCGCATGCAGTTCCACACCCCCCGTACGTTGGTGTCCATGATCGTGTCGTACAGCTCGTCCGCCATCACGTGCAGGGGGACCTGGGCGGCGCCGATCCCGGCGTTGTTGAAGGCGACGTCGAGCCGGCCGAAGCGGGCCAGTGTCCGGTTCACCGCCTCGGCCACCTCGCCGCTGCGCGCGACGTCGGCCGCCGTGTAGTCGGCCTGGTACCCCTCGCCCAGGAGTTCGCGGGTGAGGGCGGCCAGTCTCTCCTCGCGGCGGGCCACCAGCATGACGGCCGCGCCCTCACGGCAGAACACGCGTGCGGCGGCGGCTCCGATGCCGCTGCTCGCTCCGCTGATGAAGGCAGTCTTACCTGCGAGAAGGCCCTGGTACGTCATGATCCCAAACTACTTGAGCAGGGCCCCGGGACATGGCCGGAACAGGCAGTTGGCCTGATCCCTGCCGTGTCCCGCGCAACTGGCTCGCCCGCACCCCGGCCGTACGGCTCCACCGGCCCGCGCGCCGGCTTGCCGGGCCCGGCCGGTCCCGGGGACCCGCCCGCCCGCACCGACGTCCTCGAACGATCCCGCACATGGCTGAAAGGGATGAGCGACATGGCAGTACCTCGCATTCTGATCACTGGTGGCACCGGTTTCGTCGGGACCCGCGTCGCCGCGCTGCTGGCGTCGGACGGACCGCGGACGGACCCGCCCGAGCTGCGGCTGCTCGCCCACCGCGCGCGGCCCGAGCCGCTCGTCGCGGCCCGGGTGGAGGTGCGTGCGGGCAGTCTGACCGATCCCGTGTCGCTGCGCGGGGTGTGCGACGGGGTCGACACGGTGCTGCATCTGGCCTCGCAGGTCGGCGGGGACGCCGGGCTGTGCCGTGCGGTCAACGACGCCGGCACCGCCGCGCTGCTCGCCGAGGCGGAGCGCGCCGGGGTACGGCGGATCGTTCAGTTGAGCACCACCGCCGTGTACCGGGACGGACGTCATCTGCGGGCCCGGGAGGGCGAGTTGCCGCTCGGCCCGACCTCCGCGACGAGCGTCAGCCGGCTCGCCGGGGAGCGGCGGGTGCTGGCGGCGGGTGGTCTGGTGGTGCGTCCGCACCTGGTCTACGGCCCCGGTGACGTCTGGGTGGTCCCCGCGCTGGCCGAGTTCCTCACGGAGCTGCCGCACTGGGTGGACGGCGGCCGGGCGCTGATGTCGGTGATCGGGGTGGACGACCTGGCCCGGGTGCTCGCCGCCCTCGCCCTGCGGGCGTCGGTGCCCCGCGGCGAGGTGCTGCACGCGAGCCGCCCCGACCCGGTCCGCGCCCGCGAGCTGATCACGGCCACCGCAGGTGCCCTGAACCTGCCGCTGCCCGCCGGGGAGGTGACGTACGCCCAGGCCGGGGCCTGGCGGTCCACGCTGGACGCCCCCTGCTGGCAGCGGCGGCTGTCGCTGCTGGCCCGGGATCACTGGTACGACACCTCTCGGTTGTGGCGGCTGCTGGGCACCGTGCCCGGCCGGAGCTTCGCCGCCGACTTCGCGGCCGGCGCCGACTGGTACCGCGGCCGTCTCTCCGGCGGTCGGCCGGCCCCGGTCAGTGGCCCCACCCGTACTGCCGTCGCGGCGCGATCATGAGCGTGGCCCCCGGGTCGCGGCGCGGGTTGCGCACCTTCTGCCGGGCCACCTCGCTGTTGACGAGCAGGTCGTCGACGGTCGTGCGCCGCACCAGCCGGCGCCTTCCGTCGCGGATGAGTTCCACGTCGTACACGTTCTTCAGCGGCAGGCGCCGGCCGTGGTCGGCGCCGGGCAGGTGCTGTGCCTCCGCCGGCGCGGTCCCCGGGAACTCCGGGCCGATGCGGGCGCCGACGGGCCGGAAGGGTCCGTGGGTCAGACGCCCGCCGTGTCGCCGGCGAGCGCCCGCTCGGCGCGCTTGCGGGCGGCGCCGCGTACCGCCGAGACCAGCGCGAAGAGCATGGTGAGAGCGGAGATGCCGGTGATGACGTACATACCGGAGTGGAAACCGTCGAGCTGCTCGGCGGTGGAGGGGTGCGTGCCGCTCGCCATGGTGGCGGTCACGACGGCGAGGACCACCGCGGCGCCCACCTGGTAGCCGGTCTGGAGCACACCGGCGGCGGCGCCCTGCTCGGACGCGTCCACCCCGGTGGTCGCCTGCACGGAGGAACCGGTGAAGGCGAACGGGAAGGCGATGCCGATCAGCAGCATGGTGGGCAGGATGACGGCGGCGTAGCCGGACGTCTCGCCGATCCGCCAGAACAGCACGTAGGCGGCGGTGTAGGCGACGAACCCGGCGAAGATCATCCAGGCGGCCCCGAAGCGGCCGACGAGTTTGCCGGCGCGCGGCGCGACGGTCGCGATGAGCAGCCCGCACGGCAGGAAGGCCATCGCCATCTCCAGCGGCGACCAGTCCCGCAGCGACCGCATGTACAGCGCGCCGACGAACTGGAAGCTCAGGTAGGTGCCGAGGATGGCCGCGGCGGCGAGCGCGGCACCGACCAGGGCGCGGTTGGTGAGCAGGCCGAGGCGGATCAGCGGCTCGGCGGTGCGCTTCTCGACGGCGACGAACAGGGCGGCCAGGGCGACGGCCACCACGAATCCGGCGATCGTCTCGGCGCTCGTCCAGCCCGCCTCGGGGGCCTGGACGATGGTGAAGACCAGCAGCAGCATCGCCAGTGTCACGGTGACGGCGCCCGCCACGTCGTACTGGCGCCGGCCCGGGGCCCGTGCCGCGTCGCGGGGCACCAGGGCGAGCGCGCCGAGGAAGACGCCGGCCGCGACGGGCACCGGCAGCAGGAAGGTCCAGCGCCAGCCGATCTCGGTGAGCAGACCGCCGAGGACCAGGCCCATGGAGAAGCCGGCCGCGCCGCAGGCGGTGTAGATGCCGACCGCCTTGTTGCGCTGCGGGCCCTCCGGGAAGGTGGTCATGATGATGGCCAGGCCGGCCGGGGCGGTGAAGGCGGCGCTGACGCCCATCACGAAGCGGGCCGCGACGACCGGCGCGCCGTCGGTGGCGAGGCCGCCGGCCAGGGAGGCGGCGGCGAACACCGCGACGGCGACCAGCAGGACCTTGCGGCGGCCGAGCAGGTCGGCCATGCGCCCGCCCAGCAGCAGGAAGCCGCCGAAGCCGAGGACGTAGGAGCTGACCACCCACTGCACGGAGGCGGTGGACATGCCCAGGTCCGACTGGATGGGCGGGACGGCGATGCCGACCATCGCGTTGTCGAGCGCGTCGAGGAACATCGCGCCGCACAGCACGATGAGGGTGCCCCACAGGCGCGCGCCCCAGCCGGACCGCGGCGCGGCGGGCTCCGGCCGGCCGACCGCGAAGTCGTCGTGGAGCAGGGGTGGTTCGGTGGAAGTGGCCATGCGAGCTGGTCCTCGTCGTCGGTGTGGTGTGGGTGAGAGGGCTACTGGAGGACTACGCCCACGCTGTACGCGTTGTGCGGGGCGCCGCCCAGCAGGTGGGCGCCGGCGGACTGGACGACCTGGTCCTGGGCGATGACGTGCTGGCACATGGTGTTGAGGTCGCGCAGCGCGCGGTCCAGCACGGAGGGGCGGTAGACGGCCGCGGTCGCCACGACGTCGAAGAGGGCGGCGACGACCGTGCGGGCGGTGCGGAAGGCGTTGACCCTGGCCAGTACGGTGGCCACCTGCTCGTCCCGGGTGAGTACGTCGCCGGCCTCCAGGATCTCCCACTGCTCGCGCAGGCTGCCGTAGACGGCGTAGCGGGCGGCGGACAGGTCCATCTCCGCCTGGGCGACGGCCGTCTGGACGCGGTAGTTCTCCGGCCAGGGCGTCCCCGTGGTCCGGTCGATGCGGGTGGTGGCCATCTGGCGGACGTGGTCGATCGCGGCCCGGGCCGTACCGAGCGGGACGCCGGCCATGGTGCGCAGGACCGCGTCGGGGGTGGCGGCGGCGCCGGTGACCCGGGGCGCGGCGAAGCTGAAGGTGTGGTCCTCGGGCACGAACAGGTTCTCCGTGCGGTAGTCCCGGCTGCCGGAGCCGGCCAGGCCGGTGGTGTACCAGGTGTCCTGGATCTCGAAGTCCTCGACGGGGGCCACGACCACCCGCCAGTTGCCGGGTGCGCCGGGCGGGCCGGGCTCCAGTTCGCCGTCGCGGGTGACGAGGACACCGCCGACGACCCAGGTGCTGTGGGTGATGCCGCTGCCGAAGTGCCACTGGCCGGTGACCCGGTAGCCGCCGGGCACCCGCTCGGCGCGCCCCATGGGCATGATGGCGCCGGCGGTGACGGTGTCCGGGTCGGCGAGCAGCCGCCGGGCGACGTCCTCGCCGAGGAAGCCGGCGTAGACCGGGGTGTCCATGCCGATCATCGCGCACCAGGCGGCGGAGGCGTCGCCCACGGCGAGCGCCTCGATCACCTCGGTCTGCTGGACGGCGTCGAGGTCGGGTCCGCCCCACACTGCGGGCCGGGCCATGCGGAACACGCCGGTACCGCGCAGCAGGGCCACGATGTCGGGCGGCAACTGCCGCTCGTTCTCGATGTCTTCGGCGCGTTCGCGCAGCCGGGGCGCGGCGGCGCGGGCCCGCGCCAGGATCTCCTCGGCGGTGTACGGGGTCTGCGGTGGGGCGGTGACGGAGTCCAGGGCATCGATCAGGCTCATGCGGCGCTCTCCCAGCGTCCAGGGGCGGGTGCGGGCAGGGGTGCGGGTGGTGCGGGTGGGGGTGGTGCGGGTGGTCCTCCCCGGCCGGGTTCAGGCGTAGCGGCCGGGGGCGATGACGTGCCGCGGGTCGACGGCGTCCTTGAGCCGCCGGGCGAAGGCGCGGGCGCCGGCGTCGGGGGCGAGCCGGTCGGCCCAGTCGGTGTGGTCGATGTCGAGCCGGTAGGGGATGAACCCTTCGGTGGCGAAGAGTTCGTAGAGCCGGTCCAGGGCCAGGTGGGCGGCGTCGGCCTCGTCGCCGCGGCGGGCGAACCGCATCGTGATGACGCAGTCGACGACGTCGGCGCCGAGCGTGTTGAAGGTGGCTCCGCAGCGCACGCCGGTCTCCACCCGCACCTGCTCGATCAGGGCGTCGGCGCGGGCCAGGGCCCCTCCGGTGAAGGGCACCAGCGGCAGGAAGAACAGGAACCCGCCTTCCTCGTCCAGTCGGGCGGCCGGGCGGCCCGTCTTCGCCTCGAACAGCACGTCGGTCGGGTCGGGGTCGCCGGCGTAGGCGCGCTCCACCCGGACGGCGATGTCGTGATTGGCCGCCTGCGGGTCCTCGGCGTCGGTGGCCGAGACGGCGCTGAACAGGCCGGACCGTTCGGCCTCGGCGGTGACGACGGCGCTGAGCGCGGCCACCGACCGGGCCGTCCCGTCGACGCAGACGTGGACCAGGTACTGGCCGGCCGGACCGCCGTACGCCTTGGCCGCGGCCTCGTTGTAGATCTTCACCACGCCGCTGGCCAGGCCCTGGGCGACCCAGCGGCGTATCTCGGCGGTGGCCTCCTCGACCTGGCCGGGGGTGAAGTGCAGCCGGACCACCCGCAGCGCCTCGGGCCTCGGCAGCAGCCGCACGGTGGCGGCGGTGACCACGCCGAGGTCGGACTGGACGAAGAGCTGCACCAGCGAGGGGCCGAGGCCGTGCGGGTAGACGGGGGTCGGGCGGCTGGGCTCGGGCCACCAGCCGACGCGGACCGTCTCGCCGTCCGGCAGGGCCACTTCGAGGCCCATCAGGTCCTCGACGCGCTGGTGGCGCAGGCCCACCCCGCGGTCCAGGGCGTTGCCGACGACGCTGGTGTGCGCGGAGGAGACGGTCACGTTGAGCATCCGCTCGGTGCCGGCCAGCAGATGGGCCAGCCGGGCCTGGGTGACGCCGGGCTCGACGACCGCCCAGCCCTGGGCGACGTCGATGTCGCGGATCTGGTCGAGGCCGGAGAGGTCGAGCACGACCGCGCCGTCCGCGGCGGGTTCGCGGGAGCCGAGCCCCCAGTTCCCGCCGGTGCTGAAGGTGTGCAGCCGGGCGCCGGTGGTGCCGTCCGCGAAGAGCGCGACGACGCGCCGGACCTCCTCGGCGGTCTGCGGGCGTACGACGCCGTGGACGGCGCGCGAACGGTAGAGGCTTACGTTCGGTCCGAGCGGGCTGACCGGCGGGCCGGCCGTCTCCTCGCCGGGGTGGGTGACCCGGTCCGCGCCCACCACCCGGGCGGCCTCGGCCAGCGCGGCGCGCAGGGAGGCACCGGCGGATGCGTGCGGCCCGGTGACGGATTCGGGGAGGACGGTCATCGCGGCACCTCGGGTTCGTTCGTGGGCGGTGGGCGGACGCGACGGCCGCGCACCTGCCGCTCACCGGGCGTCGCCACCACGCTAGGAACCCGGGCGCCCTCGCTCTCCCCTGATCGCGCACGCCAATTGAGGAGTTCGCGCACGGCCCGGCACGAGACGGCCCGGCACGACGGCCGGTCGCAGCCGCCGATCACAGCCGCCGTCACAGCCGCCGGTCGCGGCGGCCCGGTGCGGCGCACGGGCGCGAACGCGGACCGGGCCGCCCCGATCCGTGGTGCGGATCGGGACGGCCCGGCCGAAGCGGCGGGTCGGGGCGGCGTCAGCCGGATTTGCGGCGGAAGTTGCGGCTCTGCCCCTTGGGGCCGTTGAGGCCCTTGATCTTGGAGCGTCCGTCCTGGTGCGCCTGCTGGGCCCGGCCGGTGCCGGCCTTGCGCTCCAGCGCCTCGCGGAACTTGCGTTTGGCGTCCGTCTCCTCGGGCGCCGCCGCTTCCCCGGCCGCCTCGGCCTGGGTGGTTTCCTCGGTGTCCTGCTTCTTGTCGTCGGTCATGTGCTGCCTCCTGGGTCTCGGCGGTGGGTGGGGGCTCGGCGGACCCGGCGGGCCGACACGGATGACGGCGCTGACGGTGGTCTGCGTGGACGAACGGGGTACCCCCGGGACGCTGTCACGGAGACGGTGGTCAGAGCAAACGCATTTCCGGCGCCGCCCCGGGGCGAGAGGCCGGTCACCGGTCCGCGCCGCCCGCCCGCCCGAGCGGAAGCCGAGCGGTACGGTGCCCGAGCCCCGCCCGGGGAAGACGCGCCGTAGTGCGGCGGAAACAGCGCGACCGGTTTGCCGTGCCGGCCGCGGCACTCCACCGACCCCCCGGCCCCACCGGCCCACGGGGTGCGGGCATCCGGCATCGGCCCCCGGCCGCCCCCCGTCACCGCCGCCCTACGATACGGACTGGACGGTTTTCATCAGGGTCTCCGGGGGGTGTCGCCGGAGAGGGGAAGGGGGCCGCAGTGCCGACGCAGGACCGTGCCATCCGCACACGCCGGACGATCCTGGAAGCGGCGGCCAGGGTCTTCGAGAGCCGCGGCTACCGTGCCGCGACCATCTCCGAGATCCTGGCCGCCGCCGGGGTGACCAAGGGCGCCCTCTACTTCCACTTCGAGTCCAAGGAGGCCCTCGCCCTCGGCGTCCGCGGCGAGCAGGACCGGAAGCTCACCGTGCCCGCGCGTGCCGTCAAGGTCCAGGAGTTCGTGGACGCGATGGCGCTCCACGCCCATCTGCTGCGGACCGACCCCATGGTGCGGGCCGGCGCACGGCTCACCCTGGACCAGCGCGCGGAGGACCCGGACCGCGCGGCGGTGTTCCTGCGCCGGCAGCAGGCCGGGGAGCGGCTGCTGCGCCTCGCCGAGCGCCAGGGGGAGTTGCTGCCGCATGTCGATCCCGCCGGGACGGCCCGCGTCGCGACGGGCGCCTTCGCCGGCGTCCAGGCGATGTCCGAGGCGACCACCGGGTATCAGGATCTGCCGTGTCAGGTCACGGCGCTGCTGCGGCACCTGCTGCCCAATGTGGTGGTTCCCGCCGTACTCGTCTGCGTGGACCTCGCCGAGACCCGGGGTCCGTCCGTGCACGCGGAGATCGTCGGCGCGCCGCGCGAGAGCGCGCCGGCGGACTTCCGTCCCGGACCTTGACGGGCCATTGGTCTCTACCTATCGTCACCGACCAGCCCGTGTTCACACAGGCACTCATCGTTCACGTACACGAACGAAGGGACGGTCCCCCACATGCCATCCGCTCCCCCGGCTCCCCCGGCTCCCCCGTCCACATCCGCGTCCGCTGCCCCACGCGCCCGCGGCAGATCCCGCACCCTCCTGCTCGCCGCCCTCACCACCGCACTGGTCGGCACCCTGCTGCTGCGGCCGGACGCCACCGTGCCCGCCGAAGCCGCCCCCGCCTCCTTCACCCACCCCGGGGTGACCGTCTCCAAGGGGCAGCTCGACTTCGCCCGCGGCAAGGTCGACGCCGGGGCGCAGCCCTGGAAGGCCGCCTTCGACCAGATGAAGGCGAGCAGGTACGCCGACCTGAACCGCACCCCGAAGGCGCGCGCGGTCGTGGAGTGCGGCTCGTACTCGAATCCCAACCTCGGCTGCACGGACGAGCGCGAGGACGCCATAGCGGCCTACACCGACGCGCTCCTGTGGTACTTCACCCGCGACGAACGCTACGCCCGCAAGTCCATCGAGCTGATGGACGCGTGGTCGGCGGTGGTCAAGGACCACACCAACAGCAACGCGCCCCTGCAGACCGGCTGGGCCGGCTCCTCCTGGCCCAAGGCCGCCGAGATCATCAAGTACACGTACACCGGGACGTGGGCCGGCTCCGGCCGCTTCGCGACCATGCTCCGCGACGTCTACCTGCCCGAGATCATCAACGGGTCGAACTCCAACGGCAACTGGGAGCTGACGATGACGGAGGCCGCCGTCGGCATCTCCGTCTTCCTGGAGGACAAGGCGTCCTACGACAAGGCCATGGCGCTCTTCCGCACCCGCGCCGCGGCCTACGTCTACCTCACCTCCGACGGCGACCTGCCCAGGACCGTGCCGAGCCAGAACCTCAACACCCGGGAGCGGATAGTCGCCTACTGGCAGGGGCAGGGCACTTTCGTCACCGGCCTCACCCAGGAGACCTGCCGCGACCTCACCCACACCGGGTACGGCATCTCGTCCCTCTCCCATGTCGCCGAGACCAGCCGGATCCAGGGCCAGGACCTGTACGGCACCGACGTGGGCGAGCGGCTGCGGCAGGCGCTCGGCTTCCAGGCCAGATACGAGCAGGGCGCGGCCGTGCCCGACTGGCTCTGCGGCGGCACGCTCGACCTCGGGCTCGGCCCGGTCACCGAGGTGGGCTACAACGCGCTGCACAACCGCCTCGGTCTCGCCATGACCAACACCCAGGCCCTGACCGAACGCAACCGCCCGGCGGGCACCAACAACCTCTTCGTCGCCTGGGAGACGCTGACCCACGGCGACAACCCGGCCTGAGGCCGCTCCCCGCCCCCGGATCGGCGCCCCCGGGCAGCGTCACGGCTCGACGGCGAGGACCTTGCGCATGGCCTCGGCGGTGGCGGCGGGGTCGTAGCCCTCGGGGACGCCCTCGACCAGGATGATGTCGCCCTGGACGTGCCTCGTGCGCAGGGGCGCGATCTCCCGGTAGCCGGGCGAGTCCCACCAGGCCCGCGCCTCGGCGATGCCGGGGAAGCCGATCAGCACGACGGCACCGGGCCAGGTGCCCTCCTTCACCTCGTGCGGCGTGACATGGACGAGGAAACGGCCGCCGTACGGCTCGAACGTGGCGGGGATGCGCTCGATGTACTCGGCGATCTCCGGATGCGGGGCGGCGTCCTGCAAGTGGGCTATGGCGTAGGCGGGCATGGCGTCCTTCCGTCGAGTATCCGGGTCACGAGCGGATGACGCCCGAGGGGGGCCGATGGTTGCCCTGCCGGCCGACCTGCTCAAGGGGGTGAGTGGTCCGCCGGATGGAACTTACCGGACATACAATCCCTTCATGCATGCGGAGAACGAGGCCGGAGCGCCACTGGGCCGGCTGCTGCGCCAGTTGCGGCAGAGTCGTCGGCTGACCATCGAGGAGCTGGCCGAGGCCTCCGGGGTCTCGGGCCGCGCCATCGGTGACATGGAGCGCGGCCGCAGCCGCCGCCCGCACCGGGGCACGCTCACCGCGCTGGCCCAGGGGCTGCGGCTGGACGAGGCGACGCACTCGCTGCTGGTGACCGCGGCACGCACGGCCCGCGCCGAGGCGACGGCCCGCTCGGGTCCGGCCGTGGCGTCACCGTTCACCCTGCCCAGGGGACTCAGGGACTTCGTGGGCCGGGC
Source organism: Streptomyces ziwulingensis (assembly GCF_039542605.1). Taxonomy (NCBI): domain Bacteria; kingdom Bacillati; phylum Actinomycetota; class Actinomycetes; order Kitasatosporales; family Streptomycetaceae; genus Streptomyces; species Streptomyces ziwulingensis. The sequence goes on along the minus strand of NZ_BAABIG010000025.1, from coordinate 158,512 downwards.
CGACGAGCTGGAGGCGCTGCGGGCGCTGGCCGCACAGGCCACCGAGCAGGCGCCGCCCCGGACCTGGACGGCCCGCTCGGCGACCCTGCCGACCGCCGTGGTGTCCGGGCCGCCCGGCAGCGGGAAGACCGCCCTCGCCGTCCGGCTGGCCGAGCAGCTCGCGCCGTCCTTCCCCGACGGGTGCTTCCTGCTGGACCTGCGCGGCCTCGACGCCCAGCCGCTCTCGGCGGAACAGGCGGCGCTGCGGCTGCTCACCTCCTGGGGCGTGCCGGACGCCGAGCTGGCCCGGCACACCGCCGAGGAACACCTGGCGCGCTACTACGAGCTGGCCGCCGAGCGGCGGGTGGCGGTGGTGCTGGACAACGCCGCCACCGAGGCGCAGGTCCGCCCGCTGCTGCCGCGCGAGGGGCGCTCCCTGGTGGTGGTGACCAGCCGGCGCACCCTGGCCGGTCTGGAGGGCGTGCACCGGGTGGAGCTAGGCATGCTGACGGACGCCGAGTCGGCCTCCCTGCTGCGGGCCGTCCTGGGCGCCCGGCGGGTGGACACCGAACCGGAGGCGGTGCGCTCGGTCATCGACTCCTGCGGGCGCCTCCCGCTGGCCCTGCGGGTGGCCGCGAACTGGGCCGCCACCCGCACCAACTGGAGCCTCGGCCGGCTGGCCGGCCGGCTCGCCGACGAGGAGCGCCGGCTCGACGCGCTCAGCGCCGGTGACCTGCGGGTCAACTCCGCCTTCGCCCTCTCCTACTCGAAGCTGGCGCCCGGCGCCGCGCTGATGTTCCGGCTGCTGTCCCTCGCGCACGGCACGGACATCGGCCTGGAGCAGGCCGCCGTGCTGCGGCAGACCTCGCCGACCGCCGCCGAGGACCTCCTGGAGGAACTGGTGGAGTCCGGGCTGCTGCTGCCCTCCCGCGACGGCCGCTACCGCCTGCACGACCTGCTCCGCCTGTACGCGGCGAGCCGCAACCGGGCGGAGGACGGGGCGGAGGACTCCCGGGCCGCGCGGGCCCGGGCCCGGTCCTGGCTCCTGGACAGCGCCGTCCGGGCCGGCGGCTGGTTCGGACCGGACGGCGCCGCTGCCCCGGGCCCGTCGCCGGACCGCCTGCTCACCCTGGACAGCAGGGAAAGGGCGCTGCGCTGGATCAAGGAGGAGAGCGACAACTGGCTGGCGGCGTTCCGGGACGCCGCCGAGGTGGGCGAGCACGCCAAGGTGGCCGAGGTCGCCGAGGCGCTCAACACGTTCTCCGAGAACTGGGTGTCCTGGGGGCACTGGCCCGAGATCTACGAACGCGCCGCCGCGGCCGGCGCGGCCCTCGGGGACGCCACGCTCCAGGCGACCCACCTGAACCATCTGTCATGGGCCTACTGGGCCTGCGAACGCCGGCAGGCCGACGCTGTCGCCGCCTCCACCCGCGCGCTCGCCCTCGCCACCGCCGCGGCGGACCCGGTGCAGCAGGCCTGGTCGCACGACCACCTCGGGTGGCTGCGGATCGTCGACGACGACTGGTCGGGCGCGGCCGACGAATTCCGCCGCGCCACCGAGCTGTTCGCCGAGGCCGATCACCTCACCGGTTTCCTCCAGGCGTCCGGCGGGGTCATCCCGGTCGCCTGGAAGGCCGGCCGGCCGGAGGAGGCGCTGACCGCGTACCGGGGAGTCATGGACGTGCTCGACGATCCGCTCACCCGCGACCGCGTCTCCCGGGACGAGCGCGACATCACCGCCCTGATCGCCTCGTACCACGTGTCGTACGTCTATCTGGACGAGGGACGGTGGCGGGAGGCCGCGGACCTGCTGGCCTCCCTGCGCGGACAGCTCGACGCCCGCGGCTCCTACTGGCAGGCGGGCAAGGTCTACCTCCACCTCGCCCACGCCCTCACCCACCTCGGCCGCCACCAGGAGGCGGCCGCCGAGTACCGCGGTCTGCTGGCGATGACGGAGCACATCCCCGCGGCCGTCCTGGCCGAGGCCCGCACCCACCTCGACGCCCTGAACGCGGGTGAGCCCTCGCCGCCCACCCGCTTCCCGCTCTGAGCCGCGGCGCCCTACCGGACCAGGCAGGGCCGCTTGGCGTCGAACTCCCAGCCCGGTACCAGGTACCGCATCCCCCGCGCGTCGTCCCGGGCGCCGAGCGCCTTCTCCCGGTACAGCTCGTGCGCGGCGAGGAGGCGGTCCATGTCCAGCCGTACGCCGAGACCGGGCGCGTCGGGGACGGCGATCTCGCCGTCGACGATGCGGGGCGGCCGCACGGTGAGCCGCTCCAGGCCCTCCTGCCAGATCCAGTGCGTGTCCAGGGCGTTGTACTCCCCGGGCGCCGCCGCACCGCAGTGGGTGACCATCGCCAGCGAGATGTCGAAGTGGTTGTTGGAGTGGCAGCCCCAGGTCAGGCCCATCGCGTGGCACAACTGGGCGACGCGCACCGAGCCCTGCATGGTCCAGAAGTGCGGATCGGCCAGCGGGATGGAGACCGACTGCAGGGCGAGGGCGTGGGTCAACTGCCGCCAGTCGGTGGCGATCATGTTGGTCGCGGTGGGCAGGCCGGTGGCGCGGCGGAACTCGGCGAGGATCTCCCGGCCGGAGTAGCCGCTCTCGGCGCCGCAGGGGTCCTCCGCGTAGGCGAGGGTGCCGACCAGCGGCTTGCACAGGTCGACGGCCTCGCGCAGCGACCAGGCGCCGTTGGGGTCGAGGGTGATCCGGGCCTCGGGGAACCGCTCCTTGAGGGCGCGGACGGCCCTGACCTCCTCGGCGCCCTCCAGGACCCCGCCCTTCAGCTTGAAGTCGCGGAAGCCGTAGTGGTCGTAGGCGGCCTCGGCCTGGCGGACGATCGCCTCGGGGGTGAGGGCCTCCTCGTGACGGACCCGGTGCCAGTCGACAGCGGCGCCGGGTTCGCGGACGTACTCCAGGTCGGTGCGGTCGGGGTCGCCGACGTAGAAGAGGTAACCGAGCACCCGGACGGAGGCGCGCTGCTGTCCGTCGCCGAGGAGGGCGGCGACGGGGACGTCGAGGTGCTGGCCGAGGAGGTCGAGCAGGGCCGACTCGACGGCGGTGACGGCGTGCACGGTGGTGCGCAGGTCGAAGGTCTGGGCGCCGCGTCCGCCCGAGTCGCGGTCGGCGAAGCGGTCGCCGATCTCCCGCAGGACCCGCTTGTGGTCGCCGACCTTCGCGCCGAGCACGAGGGACTCGGCGTCCCGCAGGGTCCGGGTGATTCCCTCGCCGCCCGGGACCTCGCCGAGGCCGGTACGTCCCTCGGAGTCGGTCAGGACGACGATGTTGCGGGTGAAGTAGGGCCCGTGGGCGCCGGAGAGGTTCAGTTCCATGCAGTCGCGGCCCGCCACGGGATAGACGGCGAACGCGGTGACGGTCGGCTGGCTGGTGCTCATGGTGGCTACGGGTTCCTTGCGGGAGGGGGCAGGGGGGCGGGTCACAGGCCGAGGACGCCGACGGCCCACTCGGCCGCCAGGACGCCGCCGAGGCCGAGGACCGACAGCACGGTGGTGTACGAGGTGCGGACCTTGATCGCCTGGATCACCGAGAGGTTGAAGTACTCCTTGAAGAGCCAGAAACCGGGGTCGTTGACGTGCGAGAAGGCGATGGAGCCGCAGGAGACGGCGAGCACCATCATCTCGGGGCTGGTCCCGCTGCCGGCGAGCAGGGGGAGCACCACACCGGAGGCGGTGACGACGGCGACCGTCGCCGAGCCGAGCGCGACGCGGAGGATGACCGCGATGAGCCAGGCGAGGATGATCGGCGAGATGGACCAGCCGTGGGTGACGTCCTTGATGTAGTCGGAGATGCCGCCCTCGACGAGGACGTTCTTGAAGGCGCCGCCGGCGCCGATCACCAGCAGGATCATCGCCATCGCCTGGGCGGCCGAGGTGCAGGAGGAACTGACCTCCGTGAGACTGCGGCCGATGCGCGGCCCGAACGCCCAGATCGCCAGCAGCAGGGTGAGCAGCAGGGCGATGGGGGCCGAGCCGAGGAAGGCGATGGTGTGCAGGACCGGGCTGTCGCCGGAGACGGCCATGTCGGTCACCGCGGCGCCGGCGATCAGGACGACGGGGAAGAGGGCCACGAACAGCGACCAGCCGAGGCCGGGCATCTCCTCGTCGGTGAACTCGCGCTCGCTGACCAGACCCTTGGGTATGGAGGGGTGCATGGCCCTGATGAACGGCAGCCGGGGCCAGAGCAGCGCGACCAGCGCGCCGGCCGGGATCGCGATGAACAGGCCGTAGAAGAGGGTCAGTCCTACGGAGGCGTGGAAGGTCGCGGCGACGGCGGTGGGGCCGGGGTGCGGCGGCAGGAAGCTGTGCATGGTGGACAGGGCGATCGACATCGGCAGGCCGACCCAGAGCAGGTTGGCGCCGGTGACCCTGACCAGGGTGAACGCGATGGGCACGATGATGATGAAGGCGACCTCGTAGAACATCGTGACGCCGATGAGCATCGAGGTGACGACCATCGCGACCTGGACCCAGCGTGGGCCGAAGGAGTCCAGGATCTTGCCGGCGATGCGCTGCGCGGCGCCGGAGTCGCCCATGACGCGGCCGACCATGGCGCCGAGCCCGATGGTGAGCATCGTGTCGCCGATCTGGCCGCCGATGCCCTCCGAGAGGACGTCGGGGATGTCCATGACCGGTATCCCCTGGACCACGGCGACCGCGACCGCCACCAGCAGCAGGGCCGCGAAGCCGTTCAGTCTCACCCGGGTCATGAGCAGCAGCAGGACCAGAACACTGATCCCGACGACGACAAGCGGCATGTGGCAGCTCCCCTTTGAACTGTGGTCGGACGGGCGGACGAACCGCACCCCGGGAGCTCCGAGTGAGGTGGCACTGCGGACGTGCTCGAACCGGCGGCTGGATCGACCGTAGAGAGGCTTCCGATGCACGTCTAGGTCGAATTTTGTTGCGTGCGATACCTTCCTTGAATCGCCGGACCGTGCCGGGAACGTTGCGGGTGCTTTACGGACGCGTGTCACAGGTGGCGCAGCAGCGCCTCCAGCACGGGGTTGTCGTTGTTCCTGCGCCACACCAGGTTCAGTTCGACGGGCTGGGGGTCGGGCAGTTCCACGGGCCGGAAGGCGATGCCGCCGTAACGCATCTGGGCCGCGGCCTCGGGGACGAGGGCGATTCCCCAGCCGCCGTTGACCAGGGCCAGCATGCTGTGCACCTGGGCGAGGTACTGGGTGACGACGGGCCGGACCCCGGCGGCCCGGAAGATGCTGACCACCAGTTCGTGGAAGTAGCGGGCCTCGATGGGCGAGTACATCAGGAAGTCCTCGCCGGCCAGGTCCCCGATCCGCATCGGCCCCGCCGGGGCGGCCAGCGGGTGCCCGGCGGGCAGCGCGGCCAGCAGCCCCTCGCGCACCGCCGGCCGCGAGGTGAGGTCGGCGCCGGTGGCCGAGGGCCGGATCAGCCCGAGGTCGAGCGAACCCTCGCCGAGCGCCTTCAACTGGTCCCGGGTGACGAGTTCCTGCAGCAGCAGCTCCACGCCCGGCAGCGCCGCCCGTACGGTCTCCAGGAGGGTGCCGAGCGCGGAGTAGGCGCTGGCGGCGGTGAACCCGACGGCGATCGCGCCCGCCTCACCGGTGGAGACCCGGCGCACGGCGAGGGTCGCGTGCTCGGAGTGGCGCAGGATGCGCCGGGCCTCGACCAGGAAGGCGCGTCCTGCCGGGGTGAGGCGCACGGTGCGGTTGGTGCGGTCCAGGAGCTGCACCCGCAGTTCGTTCTCCAGGAGCTGGATCTGTCGGCTGAGCGGCGGCTGGGTCATGTTCAGCCGCTCCGCGGCCCGGGTGAAGTGCAGTTCTTCGGCGACGGCCACGAAGCTCGTCAACTGGGCAAGAGTGAACACTGATGCTCTCCAGGTATCGCCACATCCAAAAACTATGTTGGACGTGAATCATTCGCGAACCTTAACGTCAGCCGACGGGACCGCCTCAACCAAGGGACTCGCATTGGTGACCTCGATGAACACGACGCCGCACCCCGCGCTCACGGCGGGCGCGGCGACCCTCGACAAGATCGCCTGGCTGCGGCTGTCCTCGGTGACGCTGCCGCTGGCCACCCCGGTCAGCGACGCGAAGGTCTTCACCGGCCGGCAGCAGCCGATGACGGAGGTGGTCTTCCTGTTCGTGGAGATCGCCACCGAACAGGGCCATGAGGGGGTCGGCTTCAGCTACTCGAAGCGGGCCGGCGGTCCCGGCCAGTTCGCGCATGCCAAGGAGATCGCCGGCAACCTGATCGGCGAGGACCCCAGCGACATCGGCAGGATCTGGACCAAGCTCGCCTGGGCCGGCGCCTCCGTCGGCCGCAGCGGCCTGGCCACGCAGGCGATCGCCGCGTTCGACGTGGCGCTGTGGGACCTCAAGGCCAAGCGGGCCGGGCTGCCGCTGGCCAAGCTGCTCGGCGCCCACCGGGACTCGGTGCGCTGCTACAACACCTCGGGCGGCTTCCTGCACACCCCGACCGGACAGGTCCTGGACAACGCCACCGCCTCCCTGGCCAACGGCATCGGCGGCATCAAGCTCAAGGTCGGCCACCCCGACGGGAAGTACGACCTGACCCGGCTCAGCGCCGTACGCGAGCACATCGGTGACGGTGTGCCGCTCATGGTCGACGCCAACCAGCAGTGGGACCGGCCCACCGCCCAGCGCATGGGCCGGGCGCTGGAGGAGTTCGGCCTCGTCTGGATCGAGGAGCCCCTCGACGCCTACGACGCGGCGGGCCACGCGGCGCTCGCCGCCTCCCTCGACACGCCCGTGGCCACCGGCGAGATGCTCGCCAGCGTCGCCGAGCACGTCGAGCTGATCCGCCACGGCGCGGCCGACGTCATCCAGCCCGACGCGCCCCGGATCGGCGGCATCACCCAGTTCCTCAAGCTCGCCGCGCTCGCCGAGCACCACCAGCTCCAACTGGCACCGCACTTCGCGATGGAGATCCACCTCCACCTCGCCGCGGCCTATCCCATCGAGCCCTGGGTGGAGCACTTCGACTGGCTGGAGCCGCTCTTCGACGAGCGCCTGGAGATCCGCGACGGCCGGATGCACCTCTCCGCCCGGCCCGGCCTCGGCTTCACCCTCAGCGACCAGGCCCGGGCGTGGACCACCGCCACCCACGAGGCAGGCGCCCGCCCCTGATCGCCCGCCGCGCACCGCGGAGCCCGGCGCGGGCGGCGTCGACAACGGACAGCCGCGCCGCCCGCGCCGCCCATGCCGCCCATGCCGCCCGCACCGCCCGCACCGCCCATGCCGCACCGACGACCTTCACAGGAGCCCTCCCATGACGTCCTTCACCCCGGCAGAACTCGGCAGCCGTGTCGGCTCCGGGCTGCTCTCCTTCCCCGTGACCCACTTCCGCGCCGACCTCTCCTTCGACGAGGACGCCTACCGCGAGAACATCGCCCGCCTCGCCGAGTACGAGGTCGGCGGTCTCTTCGCGGCCGGCGGCACCGGTGAGTTCTTCTCCCTCACCCCCGCCGAGGTCACGCGCGTCGTGGCCGCCGCGGCGCAGAGCGCCCCCGAGGGCACCCCGATCCTGGCCCCGGTCGGCTACGGCACGGCCACCGCCGTGGAAATGGCGGCCGCCGCCGAACGGGCCGGCGCGGACGGCATCCTGCTCTTCCCGCCGTACCTCACCGAGGCCGGGCAGGAGGGGCTGGCCCAGCACGTCGAGGCGGTCTGCCGCGCCACCTCCCTCGGCGTGATCATCTACAGCCGCGCCAACGCCGTGTACGGCGCCGACACCGTCGCGCGGCTCGCCGGCAACTGCCCCAACCTCATCGGCTACAAGGACGGGGTCGGTGACATCGACACCGTGACCCGTATCGTCGCCGGCCTCGGCGAGCGCCTCACCTACATCGGCGGCCTGCCCACCGCCGAGACGTACGCCCTGCCCTATCTCCAGCTCGGCGTGACGACCTACTCCTCGGCCATCTTCAACTTCGCCCCCGAGTTCGCCCTCGCCTTCTACGCGGCCGTGCGCGAGCGCCGGCCGGCGGACGTGACCCGGATGCTGGCGGGCTTCGTGCTCCCGTACACCGAGATCCGCAACCGCCAGGCCGGTTACGCGGTCAGCATCGTCAAGGCCGGTATGACCGCCACCGGCCACGGCGCGGGCCCGGTCCGGCCGCCGCTCACCGATCTGACCCCGGACGAGTTCGACGCCCTGTCGGCGCTGATCTCCGAGATCCCCGGCCTGTCCGGGGCGGGGGCGGGCCGCGCTTGAGGTCGCGTGCGGGCCGGGGTTCCGATGGGGCGGCCCGGCCGGCCGCCGGCCGGGAACGCGACAGCGCCCGGCGCCCGGCGGGTCCGGGTGCCGGGCGCTGTCGGCCGGTTCAGGCGCGGGTCGGCGCCTGCTCGGCCGGTGCCCGCTCGTCGGCCGGCTCCTCCTCCGCGCCGGTGCGCAGGGCGGGGATCAGGCAGGCGACGGCGGCCGAGACCAGCGCCACGCCGCAGCCGATCAGCAGGCCCGTGCGGAACCCGTCCTCGGAGGCGAGGGTGTAGCCGCCCATGGTGACGGTCATCTGCGCCAGGACGACACCGATGACCGCCGAGCCGATGGTCGTGCCGAGCGAGCGCATCAGGGCGTTGAAGCCGTTGGCCGCCGCCGTCTCGGAGAGCGGCACGGCGCTCATGATCAGGGCGGGCATGGCGCCGTAGGCGAGGGCGACACCGCTGTTGATCACGATACCGGCGATCATCAGGCCCCAGGCGGTCCCCATCAGCGGGAGGGCGAGCGCGTAGCCGGCCGCGATCACCACCGCGCCGAGGATCAGGGCGACCTTGGGGCCGCGGGAGTTGATGAGCTTCCCGCCGAGCGGGGAGATGATCATCATCATGATGCCGCCGGGCGCCAGGTAGAGGCCGGCCGCCAGCATCGACTGGCCCAGGCCGTAGCCGGTGGCCTCCGGGAACTGCAGGAGCTGCGGGGCGATCAGCATGAAGGCGTACATGCCGACGCCGATGAGGATCGAGGAGGCGTTGGTCAGGAGCACGCGGGGGCGGGCGGTGGTGCGCAGGTCGACCAGCGGCTCGCGGGTGCGCAGCTCGTACCAGCCCCACACGCCGAGCGCGACGACCGCGAGGGCGAGCAGGCCGAGCGTGGTGCCCGAGGACCAGCCCCAGTCGCCGCCCTTGGAGATGGCGAGCAGCAGGGAGACGAGACCGATGGCGAGGCCGATGGCGCCGGGCGCGTCGAAGCGCTGGCCCTTGGCGCCGGCCGGCACGTCCGGGACGACGAACCAGATCAGGGCGCCGATCAGCAGGGCGAGCCCGGCCGAGCCCCAGAAGAGCACCCGCCAGTTCGCGTACTGGGCGACGGCCGCGGCCAGCGGGAGGCCGATGGCGCCGCCGATGCCCATGGAGGCGCTCACCAGGGCGATCGAGCCGCTGAGCTTCTCCGCCGGGACGACGTCACGCAGCAGCGCGATGCCGAGGGGCACCATGCCCATGCCCATGCCCTGCAGACCGCGTCCGACGATCATGGGCACGACGGTCGAGGAGAGCGCGCAGACCACCGAGCCGATCACCAGCGGCACGGCACAGACGAGGAGCATCCGCCGCTTGCCGATCAGGTCGCCGAGGCGTCCCGAGACCGGCACGCACACACCCGCGACGAGCAGGGTGACGGTGACCACCCAGGCCGCGTTCGAGGCACTGGTGTTCAGGATCTGCGGCATCTCCGCGATCAGCGGGGTCACCAGCGTCTGCATGACCGCGGCGACGGTGCCGGCCAGGGCGAGCGTGGCGACGACACCGCTCGAACGGGCTGTCGGCTGGGGGCCGTCCATGGTGGAGCTCCTTCATGAGACCTCGACGGGTAACGGCGTCTCCGCCGGTTCCGAGGAGCGCCTTGTGCATCATACACATAGCATGTATCTACCACATGACGTGCCGGATGCATATGATGGAGCGGAGTGAGCCACGAGGAGTCGCACCGCAGAGAAGAGGGCTTGTGAACAGGGCGGACAGGGGAACGGACCGGGTCGAGTTCGAGCAGATGCTGCTGAGCCGCTATATGCATCTGCACAAGGGCAAAGGCACCCGGGCCGGCAGCGTCCTGGACCGCAGCGCCTACATCCTGCTCAGCCGCATCCGCATGCAGGGCCCGATGTCGATCGGGCAGCTCGGTGACGCCTTCGGCCTCGACGCCTCCACGCTCAACCGGCAGACGGCGGCCGCCAAGCGCGCGGGCCTGGTCGAGCGCATCCCGGACCCGGACGGCGGCATGGCCCGCAAGTTCCGTATCACCGCGGAGGGCGAACGCCGCCTGGACGAGGAGCGCACCGGCATCGTCGCCAGCCTGGACCGCATCATGGCCGACTGGCCCGAGCGGGACATCACCGCCTTCGCCGACTACCTCCAGCGCTTCAACGCGGGCATCGAGCAGATCCACGGCATGCCCTGGCCCCGCCCCGAGCCGGCGGAACATCCCGTGTGACGCGGGCGCCGCGCGGGGGGTGTGTGAGAGCCGGGAGAGCGGACAGACGCAGGTCATGAGCAGCTTTCCCGAAAGAAGCCCGTCGAGCGGGAGCGCGATGCAGCCCGCCGCGGCGCGGCGCGGCCCCTCGACGCCCGCGTTGTCGGTGACGGGAGCGCCGCCGCTGCGCCCCAGCCGGGACGGCGACGGCGGCCTGGCGCACGTGATCGAGACCCTGCTGGACAAGGGCCTCGTCCTGAACGCCGACATCATGGTCTCCGTGGCCGGGGTGGAGCTGCTCGGCATCCGCCTGCGGGCGGCACTGGCTTCCTTCGAGACGGCCGCGCGTTACGGCCTGGAGTTCCCGTCGGGCACCGACACCGAGACCGCCGCCTGGCGGGAGGCGCGCGAGGAGAAGGAGACCTGCCCGCAGTGCGGGAAGCGGGCGCCCACCGGGCAGTTGCTGAACCAGTGGTGCCCGTGGTGCGGCTGGCGCAGTGCGCACTCCCTGCTCCAGGAGGGCACGGGCGAGCGGGCCGTGCTCCAGCGGGACGCGGACCCGGACCGCATCGACGACGGCGACGACGACGCACACGCCGGTGAGGCCGCCGACGACACCAACGCCGACGCCGACACGGATACCGACACCGGTACCGACGCCGACGAGAAGGAGACGGAACGCGGCGGGAGCGGTCCGGCGTGACGACGGCACAGCCCCCGATGCGGCCCAGCCGCGATCCGCGGGTGACGCTGGACGACCTGGTGGAGGTCCTCCTCAACAAGGGGGCGGTCCTGCACCTGGACCTCATCGTCGCCGTGGCCGACATCCCGTTGATCGGCGTCAGCATCCGGGCCGCCATCGCCGGCATGGAGACGATGCTGGAGTACGGCATGATGCGCGACTGGGACGAGGCGACGCGCGCCTGGGCCGAGCGGTCCGCGGTACGCCGCGCCCTCGACCTGCGTGAGGGCGAGGCCGTCGTCTGCCGCATGAGCGGCGGTCACCTGCTGGCGGAGGGCGTCTATACCAGTTGGCGGCCCGGCACGGTGTGCCTCACCGACCGGCGCCTGGTCGTCCTGCGCGAGGAGCCCCGGGAGACCCTCTGGCAGGCCGAACTCGACTCGGTCGCGGGCGTGACGCTGGAGCCCGAGCGCACGGTGGGCGGGGAGGAACGGCTGCGGCTGCGCGTCACGCTCGCCGACGGCCAGGACGTACGTCTGTCGGCCCGCGAGCCCGGGAAGCTGCGCGACCTGCTCGCCGACGCGTGCGGCGGGCGTCTCGTCAAGCCCTTCGCCTTCCCCTTCACCTCCGCCGACGAGGAGGAGGAACCGCTGGCCGAGGGGCATCTGTGGTACCAGGAGCCGCGGCGCGGTGAGATGTTGTGGCGCGGCGGCCAGGGGCGGTTGACCGCCGACCGCCTGACCTGGAAGTCCCCCGTGGACTCCCGGCCCGCCCTCGTCCTGCCGACGGCGGAGATCACGGCCGTGGAGCGGCAGGCCGGGTCCTCGCCCGCCGGGGGCGGCACCGTACTGTTGCTGCGGACAGCGTCCCGGGGCGAGGTACGGCTGACCGCGGACGACCCCGCGGCCTGGCGGGAGCGGCTCGCCGCGGCCGGTGCCGCGGCGGCCGGCGGACGACCGACCGAAGACAGCGAGCCCAGGGGTGAACACCATGGCATTGACCGTTGACGAGAAGAGCCTGAAGCACGGGGTGCTGTCCCTGGTGGTCACCTTGGTGGAGGTCATCCAGGAGGCCCTGGAGCGGCAGGCCATGCGCCGCATGAACGGCAGCGACCTCACCATGGAGGAGATGGAGCGGCTGGCGGACGCCCTGCTGGAACTGGACGAGGCGCTGGAGCAGATCAAGGACGACCACGGCATCACCTCCTCCGTCGCCGATCTGCACCGGGGTCTGGACCAGGTGGTCGACGACGTCGTCGACAAGCTGATCAACCCGCGGCGCTGGGCCGAGGAGACGCGCTGATGACCGATCGCACGGCGCTGTACGTCTATGCGCTCCTCCGGCACGGCGCGGACGCCGCCGACGGTGTCACCGGCCTGGACGGCCGCCCGCTGCGGCTGCTGCACGTACCCGGCACGCAGCTCGCCGCGCTGGTGCACGACGCCGCGCCGACCCCCTTCCAGGGCGGCGACGAGCAGGTCCGCCGCTGGGTGGCCGAGCAGAACGAGGCGGTGACGACCGTCTGGGAACGCACCGGCAGCCTGCTGCCGATGACCTTCAACGTCCTGGTCGCGGACGCCTCCCCGGACGCGGACTCGCCCGACGGCCCGGCGGCGGACGGCGGTCCGAGCGCCGAGGAGCGGCTGGCGCACTGGGTCCGGGAGCAGGCGCCGGAGATCACCGAGCGGCTGGACGAGCTGTCCGGCCGGTGCGAACTCAGGGTGGAGATCGCCCTGGACCGCTCGGCGGCCGTGGCGCACGCCGCTTCGTCGAAGCTGACGGCGGAGGTGGCCGGCCGTTCGCCCGGGATGCGCCGGCTGCTGGCCAAGCGGCAGGAGCAGGAGGCCAAGAACGCGGCCGGGCTGCTCGCCGACTCCCTGCACGCCGAGATCCGGCACGACCTGCTCACCGTCGCGGAGGACCTGCGCGAGCGGGGCTCGGCGCACACCGGCCCGGACGAGACCGGTGTCCTCTCCGCCGCCCTGCTGGTCCGCGACGAGGACATCGACGCCGTCGGCAGCCTGCTGAGCGCGCTGCGGATCCGCGAACCCAGCGCCCGCATCCGGTTCCTGGGCCCCTGGCCCCCTTACTCCTTCACCGACGACCGCTACAGCTCGTACGAGAAGTAGCGGGCGCCGGCCGGCACCGGGGTCACTCCGGGGCGGCGGCCACGCTCCCGATCAGGCTCTTGGGCCGCAGATCGGTCCAGTTCCGCTCCACGTACTCCAGGCAGGCGGCGCGGGTGTCCTCTCCGTGGACCGCGCTCCAGCCGGCGGGTACGTCCGCGAACGAGGGCCACAGGGAGTGCTGGCCCTCGTCGTTGACGAGCACCAGATAGGTGCCGTCCTCGTCCTCGAACGGGTTGGTCACTTCTCCTCCAGGTCGGATCAGCAGGTGGGAACAGCGGGTGGGGACAGCGGGTGGGGACAGCGGGTGGGATCAGCGGGCCGGGCGGGGCGGGGTCAGGGGTGCGAGGTGAGGTAGCCGCCCATGGCGGTGAAGTACTCCGTGGCGGGCAGTTCGTGGCCGTCGTCGGTGCGTACCCGTCTGAGGGCCAGCCCGTGGCGGCGGCCGGTGCGGGCGTCGGCCCCGGTGACGATCACCACGCCGTCGCCCTCGCGGTAGAAGACGCGGCCGGGGGTACCGCCGTAGCGCTCCCGCGAGACGCGGGCGGCCAGGACCTCCAGCCGCCGGCCCTTGTGGAAGGTGAAGGCGCTGGGGTACGGCTCGGACTGGGCGCGGACCAGCCGCTCCAGGTCCTCGGCCGGCCAGGTCCAGTCGATGCGGCTGTCCTCCAGCGACCGCTTGTGGAAGAAGCTCGCCCGCGAACGGTCCTGCTTGGTGAACTCCGTCTGCCCGGAGGCGATCAGGTCGAGGGCGCCGAGGGTGACCGGGGCGATGAGGTCGACGGTCCGGTGGAAGAGGTCGGTCGCGGTGTCCTCGGACCCGACCGGCACCGCCTCCTGGCGCACGATGTCGCCGGCGTCGAGGTCGTCGTCCATCAGGTGCGCGGTGACGCCCACCTCGGACTCGCCGTTGATGAGCGCCCAGATCAGCGGGGAGAAACCCGCGTACTTCGGGAGCAGCGAGTCGTGGACGTTGAGCGTGCCGTGCCGCGGCAGGCCGAAGACGCGCCGGGGTATCCAGGTCCGCCAGTTGTTGGCGACGATGATGTCGGGGTCGGCTTCCTTCAGACGGGTGAGAAGTTCCTCGTCGTCGGGCCGGTTGCGCAGGAGTACGGGAACGCCGTGCTCCTCGGCGAGATCGGCGACCGAGTCGCTCCAGATCTTCTCGTAGACGTGGTCGCTTCGGGGATGCGTCACCACCAGCACCACCTCGTGGTCGGAGTCCAGCAGCGCGCGCAGGGTCCGGTGCCCCCAGGTCTGGTAACCGAACATGACGACCCGCATGGGGCTCCTCCTCCGGGCAGGGCATCGGCCGCAGCCAGTAAAGCAAGGCTTACCTAAGGACGCAACGCCCCGCCGGTGCCGGAGGGGGGAGACTGTGGGAACGGCGGCCGGGCACGGCCCCGACCACCCCGTGAGACCGAGGAGCAGGCATGAAGGCGATCGAGATCAAGGAGTTCGGAGACCCTGAGGGGCTGGTGGTGGTCGAGCGGCCGGCACCCGTGCCCGCGCCCGGAGAGGTGCTGCTGGCGACGGAGGCGGCGGGCGTCAGCGGTGTGGACACTTTGATCCGCAGGGGTGCGCTGGCCGCCCACGGCTTCCGGCCGGGGCATGTGCCGGGCGGTGAGGTGGCCGGTGTCGTCACCGCGGTCGGCGAGGGCGTCGCGCGGTCGTGGACCGGCCGGCGGGTCTGGGCCGCCACCGGGAACAGCGGCGGTTACGCGGAGCAGGCCGCGGTCCCGGTCCGGGACGTGCTCCCGCTGCCCGCGGACGTGTCCGCCGTCGACGCGGTCACGCTCGGCAGCGCCGGAGTCGTGGCGCACTTCGGACTCGCACACGCCCGCTTCGCCCCCGGCGAGAGGGTACTGGTGCGTGGCGCCTCCGGAAGCCTGGGCATCATGACGGTCCAGCTCGCCGCCCGCGGCGACGCGGCGGCGGTGGCGGTGACCACGTCGTCGCCCGAGCGTGGCGAGCGGCTGCGCGCCCTGGGCGCGACCCATGTACTGGACCGCCGGGGCGACGGCCCGGCGGAGGCTCCCGCGGACTACGACGTCATCATCGACGTGGTGGCGGGCACGGACCTGCCGGCCTTCATCGACCGGCTCGCCCCGAACGGGCGGCTCGTCGTCGTCGGCGCCGTGGGGGGCATGCCGCCGGCCGGTTTCGGCACCAAGGTGATGGACGCGTTCCAGAAGTCGCTGTCCTTCGCCGCCTTCAGCGCGGCCACCGTCGCCCCGGCCGCCGCCCGAGCCGTGCGCGAGGAGCATCTCGCGGCGGTCGGTCGCGGCGAACTGGCCGCGGTGGTCCACACGGTCCTGCCGCTGGACGGGGCCGCGGAGGCGCACCGGAGGATGGACGCCGGGGAGGTCTTCGGGAGGATCGTGCTGACGCCGTGACCCCGAACCGCCGGTCCGGCGGCGGGGGCGTCCCCCGGCCTCCCGCCGACGCAAGGTGGCGCGGTGGCTCGCGACAGGGGCGCTCGGGGGGCGCATGAGGGGCCCGGCGACGGGCTCCGGCGTAAGCCCCTCGCAAGTAGTGGAGCGCGCCTGCCCGTACGCGCGCCCCCGTGCGCTTCGCGTGCTTCGGAACAGGCCCGAAGAGGAGTTCACGGAAGAAGCGGCGTGGCAAGGATCGCCTCTTCAGAGCTTCCCGGGCCTTCCCGCAGCAGACGGAGACGGATGTCATGACCGCCCATCAGACCACGTCGCTCCTCGTCGGACTCGCCGTCATCGTGCTGCTGGCACGGCTGTTGGGGGTGGTGGCGCGCCGCCTCGGCCAGCCGGCGGTGATCGGCGAGGTGCTGGCCGGCATCGCGCTGGGACCGACCCTGTTCCACGGGACGGTCTCCGACGCCCTCTTCCCCGACGCCACCCGGCCCCTGTTCAGCGCGCTGGCCGCGGTCGGCATCGCGGTCTTCATGTTCCTCGTCGGTCTGGAGTGGGACGCGGCCCTGATCCGCGGCAGCGGCAGCCTCGCCGCGACCGTGTCGTTCTGCTCCATCCTGCTGCCGTTCGGACTCGGCATGCTCCTCGCCCTGCACCTGATGGAGGAGCACGGCACCGCCGACGAGACGGCGTTCATGCTGTTCATGGGCATCGCCATGTCGATCACGGCGTTCCCGGTGCTGGCCCGGATCCTCACCGACCGCGGCATGTCCCGTACGCCGCTCGGCGTGCTGGCCCTGGCCTGCGCCTCCCTCGACGACGTCCTCGCCTGGTCGCTGCTGGCCGGTGTCGTCGCCCTCAGCGGTGCCGCCGGACCCGACCAGTGGCGCATCCTGCTCGCCGTCCCCTACCTGCTGGGCATGTTCTTCGTCCTGCGCCCGGCGGTGCGCGCGCTGATGGCCCGCCGGCCCGGAGCGGGCCTCACCCCGACCCTGTTCGCCTGCATGCTCGCGGGCCTGCTGCTCTCCGCCGCCGCCACCGAGTGGCTCGGCCTGCACTACATCTTCGGCGCCTTCCTCTTCGGCGTGATCCTCCCGCGGGCCGGCACCGAGCGGCTCCGCGGCGAGGTGCACAACCGGCTCGGCCAGATGAGCGGCACCCTGCTCCTGCCGGTGTTCTTCCTGATCACCGGTCTCCAGGTCGACCTGTCCGGTCTCGGCACGGCCGGTCTGGGCGACCTGGCGCTGATCCTCGTGGTGGCCGTCGGCGGCAAGTTCGCCGGCGCCTACGCCGCCGCGCGCCTGAACCGGATGCCGTCCCGGCAGGCCGCCGCGCTGGCGACCCTGATGAACACCCGGGGCCTGACCGAACTGGTCGTGCTCAACGTCGGTCTGCAACTGGGCATCCTGGAGCGGGAGCTGTACTCCCTGATGGTCGTCATGGCGGTGGTGACGACCGCGATGGCGGGCCCGCTGCTGGGCCGGCTCCTGGGCCCGCCGGCCAAGGACGACACCCACGAGGCCACGCAGACGCGCGAACCCGAGGTGCGCCCGGCGCGGTGATCCGCCTCGCGCGGTGACGCGCGTCGCGGGCGGCACTCGGGTCACCGCCGTCCCGCCCGTACCAACGGCAGCAGGGGCAACACGCGAGGTCAGCGGGGGTGAGGGCCCCTGCCGGGAAGTTCTACGGAAACCCCTCCGCGTCGCCCGGGGCCCGCATAGCGTGCGAGCACGCCGCCGTGAGGAGTTTGGGATGTCCTACGACAGCTCGGAGTCATACCCGGTCCGACGGCACAACGGACGGGCCCCCTCCCCCACCGCCGCGCACCCGCCGGTGCCGCTCCCGCCGGCCGGGGCCGGCCCGGGGGCCGGGGCCCGGCCGGCGTCGTGGTCCGGATACCACCGCGCCCTGCGGGTCCTGCGCCGCGCCGGCCGGTGGCAGCGTCGCGTGGCCACGTTCGCCGCCCTGGGCTACTTCGCGGTCTTCCTCACCCTCACCGTCGAGGCGCCCGCCTTCATGTCACGCCCCGCCCCCGGCGGCCTGCCCACCGGTCTGCTGCTCGCCCTCGCGCAGGTGCCCGTCACCTGGCTGGCCGTCATCCTGTTCGAGTACACCGCGCGCCGGTACGTCGATCCGCTCGCCCGGAAGGTCAGCGGTTACGCCCGCCCGGCCGACGGCGACGGGCGGCCGCGGGAATGACCGGCATGGGCGGCTCCGCGCAGTCCTGGTCCCTCGTCGCCTTCTGCAGCGTCGTCACCGTGACGCTGCTGCTGTGCGTGCTGACCGGCCCCGACCGCGACGACCTGGAGGAGTTCTACACCGGTTACCGGACGCTGTCGCCGCTGCGCAACGGGCTGGCGGTGGCCGGCGACTACATCTCCGCCGCGACCGTGCTCACCATCGGCGGGGTCATCGCGCTCTGCGGCTTCGACGGCGTCGTCCTGGCGCTCAGCACCCTGCTGTCCCTGCTGCTGCTGATGGTCCTGCTCGCCGAGCCCCTGCACAACATCGGCCGGTTCACGATGGGCGACGCGCTGGGCCGGCGGATGCCGGGGCGCTCGGTGCGCATCACCGCCGCCGCGGTGACCCTGCTCTCGCTGGCGCCGATGATGGTGGTGCAACTGGCGGGCGTGGGGCAGTTGCTCTCGTTCATCCTGGGTTTCTCCGCCGGCCCGATGAAGACGGGATGCATCGTCGGCGCGGGCCTGCTGATGATCGCGTACGCGGCGCTGGGCGGGATGCGGGGCACCGCGCTCATCCAGATCCTGAAGACGGTGATCCTGCTGGGCTCCGGGCTCGTGGTCGCGGTGCTCGTCCTGCGCGCCTTCGACTGGCATCCCGGGACGATGGTCGACACGGCGGCACGCAACAGCGGGGCGGGCGAGGCGTTCCTCCGCTACGGCCTGCAGTTCGCGGACGGCCCGCATCCGGGGCCGGACATGATCAGCACCCAGGTCGCCATCGTGCTGGGCGGTGCCTGCCTGCCGCACGTCACCATGCGCATGTACACCGCGGGCAGCGCCCGGCAGGTCCGGCGGACGATGTCCTGGGCCGTGTCGTCGGTGGCCCTGTTCATGCTGGTCATCACCGTCATCGCGCTCGGCGCCACGGCGCTGGTCGGCCGGGCCGGGATCACCGCCGCCGATCCGCGCGGCAGCACGGCGTATCTGCTGGGCGCGCGCGCCGCGTTCGGTCCCGGGGTCTCCCGTACGGAGAGCCTGCTGTTCAGCACGGTCACCGCGGCGATCTTCCTCACCCTGCTGGCGTCCGTCGCCGGCATGACGCTGGCCTGCGCCAACTCGCTGGCGCACGATGTCGCCGCCTCCCGGCGCGAGGGGATGACGCCGCTGCGGGAGATGACCCTGGCCCGGGTCTCGGCGCTGGTCGTGGGGGTGCCGGTGGTCCTGCTGGCCGCGCTCGCGCAGCACCGCAGCCTCCAGCCGCTGGCGACGCTGTCGTTCTGCCTGGGCGCCTCGGCGATCGCCCCCGCGCTGGTGTACTCGCTGTTCTGGCGGCGGTTCGGCCGGGCCGGGGTGCTGTCGACCCTGATCGGCGGCTCGCTCGTCACGCTGGTGCTGATGTCGGGCACCCGGCTGGTCTCCGGTTCCCCGACCTCCGCCTTTCCCGAGGCCGACTTCAACTGGTTCCCGTTCACCACGACCGCCCTGGTGTCGGTGCCGCTGGGCTTCGCGTTCGGCTGGGTCGGCACGATGCTGGGCGGCCGGCGCGGCGCGCGGCGCGAGCGGGAGCGGTACGCCGCCGTCGAGCACCTCATCCTCGCCGGACCGCCGCGCCGCCGGCCGGGCTGGAGTCCGGACGCCTGAGCCAGAGCCGCCCGAGGAGGCCCGCGTGCCCGCTCCCCCGCCCGAACCGCCCGCCGCCGACGGCCGCGACGACCTGCTGGTCTCCTTCACGCCCGGCGCGGAGGACGATCCGCCCGGCGACGCCCCGCTGCCGCTGGCGCTCACCGCGCTGTGGCACGGCGGGGAGGTCGCCATGGTCCTGGACAGGTACCGCGGGCGGTGGGAGCTGCCCGGCGGCCGGATAGAGGCCGGGGAGACCCCGCGCCGGGCGGCGCTGCGCGAACTGCGCGAGGAGAGCGGGCAGGAGCCCGGCGGCCCGCTGCGGTTCGTGGGCTTCGCGGGCTTCCTGCTCGGTCCGGCCCGCCGTGCCGAGTACGGCGCGCTCTTCACCGGCCGGGCGCCGCGGCGTCACCCGTTCGAGGCGAACGACGAGATCGAGGCCCTGTGCTGGTGGGACCTGCGCGCACCCCTGCCCGGCCGGGTCTCGGACATCGACGCCCGCCTCGCCCGCCTCGTCCGCCGCACGGTGCCGCCCGGTCCGCCGTTCCCCTCTTGACAGGGCGTGGCGCGGCTTGGTTTGTTGACCGTGCCGCACCCTGACCGAATGGTCGGTCGGTACGGCGGACACCGAATCCGAGGAGCCGCCATGACCAGCGAACGGACCGCGTCGGCCGCCGCCCGGGGCCGCCTCGGCGGGCCTCCTCCGGCGGACCTGCTGGACGCCGCCGAACGGATGTCGCGCGAGGAGGTGCGGGACCTGCAACTGCGCCGCCTGCGGTGGACGCTGCGCCACGCCTACGACAACGTGGAGCTGTACCGCAGGAAGTTCGACGCGGCCGGGGTCCGCCCGGAGGACTGCCGGGTCCTGGCGGACCTGTCCCGGTTCCCGTTCACCACCAAGGCCGATCTGCGCGAGACGTACCCCTTCGGCATGTTCGCGGTCCCGATGGCCGACGTGCGGCGCCTGCACGCCTCCAGCGGCACCACCGGACGGCCCACGGTGGTCGGCTACACGGCGGCGGACCTGTCGAACTGGGCGGACCTGGTCGCCCGCTCGATCCGGGCGGCGGGCGGGCGCGCGGGCCAGTCGGTGCACATCGGCTACGGCTACGGCCTGTTCACCGGCGGTCTCGGCGCCCACTACGGAGCCGAACGCGCCGGCTGTACGGTGATCCCCGCCTCGGGCGGCATGACGGCACTCCAGGTACGGATCATCCAGGACTTCCGGCCCGGGATCATCATGGTCACCCCGTCCTATCTGCTGACCCTGCTCGACGAGTTCGAACGGCAGGACGTCGACCCCCGCGCCACCTCGCTGGAGGTAGGTGTGCTCGGCGCCGAGCCCTGGACGGAGGAGATGCGCCGCGAGATCGAGGAGCGCATGGATCTCCACGCCGTCGACATATACGGGCTCTCCGAGGTGATGGGGCCCGGCGTCGCCCAGGAGTGCGTGGAGACCAAGGACGGTCTGCACGTGTGGGAGGACCACTTCCTCCCGGAGATCGTCGACCCGCTCACGGACGACACCCTCCCCGACGGTGCGGGCGGCGAACTGGTGCTCACCTCGCTCACCAAGGAGGCGCTGCCCGTCGTCCGTTACCGCACCCGCGACCTGACCCGCCTGCTGCCCGGAACGGCCCGGCCCGGCATGCGCCGGGTCGAGAGGATCACCGGACGCTGCGACGACATGATCATCCTGCGCGGGGTGAACGTGTTCCCGACCCAGGTCGAGGAGGTCGTGCTCCGCACCCCCGGGGTGGCCCCGCACTTCCGGATCCGGCTCACCCGGCGCGGCCGGATGGACCATATGACGGTGCTGGTGGAGGCCCGGCCGACGGCGGGTCCCGAGCAGCGCGAGAGCGCCGCCGCGGCCATCGCCAGGGGCGTGAAGGACGGCGTGGGCATCAGCGTGGAGGTGGCCGTCGTGGCACCGGAGACCCTGGAGCGGTCCGTCGGCAAGCTCCGCCGGGTCGAGGACGAGCGCGGGGCCTGAGCCGCCGGCCGGGAGCAGGGGGGCGCCCGCGCCTCGGCCCTCACCCGAGCACGAAGGGGATACGTCCGGCCAGGCCGCCGAGTTCCGTCCGTTCCGGGCCGGTCGGCTCGCGTCGCCCGGTGCCGACGAGCAGCGCGTCCGCGTCGGAGAACGAGGCGGGGAACGCGCTCCCGGCGATCTCCTCCAGCATCGCGCGGGAACGGGCGAGCCCTTCGGCGGGCGGGCCCGCCACGTCCGGGAGGCGGGCCACCAGGTCGAGGTGGTGCAGCGTCCACTCCAGGACGTAGGCGTCGAGGTAGTCGCCCGCCGTGAGGACCTCGCCGCGGGTGGTCACCCGTCGATCGCGGTCGGCCGACCCGGCGGCGCGGCCGGCGGCCGACCCGACGTCGTCCAGGTGGAACCTGAGCAGCCAGGGCTCCTGGTAGGCGGCGGCCAGCCGGACGGTCAGCGCGTCGAGCGGGTCGTCGCCGGCCGGCGGGGCGTCGGCGACCTCCCAGTACGTCACCGCGTCGCGGGTCGGTTCCGCCTCGGCCGGGGACACGAGGGTGATCAGGACGTCCTGCGCGTCGACGACCAGGTGGCACACCAGATCCCGGACGAGCCATCCGGTGCAGCCGGAGGGCCGAGCGAAGTCGGCGTCCGGCAGATCGGCGACCGCCGCGCGCAGCGCCGCCCAGGAGCGGGTGAAGAGAGCCACGCCCAGAAGGTAGTGCGCCGCCCCGACGGGGGACAAGCAGGGCACGGGCGAGCGGAAGGGGTGGCCGTGACCGGCGTACACCGAACGGTGTGGGACGAGACCCGCGGTGAGCGGACGCGCACGCCCGCGGTCTTCGTTCACAACATCTTCACCTGGGGCAGCGACGAGGCGTACGGGTTCGCCGCCCAGCGGCCGTTGGCCGAGCACCGTCCGCTGGTGCTGGTGGACCGGCGCGGCTACGGCGCGAGCCCCGACACCGACCGCGGCGACTTCGAGACCGACGCCGACGATCTGGTGGCGCTGCTCGCTCGGCAGCCCGGGGGCGCGCATCTGGTCGGACACGGCAACGGTGGACTCGCGGCCATGCTGGCGGCCGGGCGCCGCCCCGATCTGGTGCGGTCCCTGGCCCTCATCCAGCCGTCCGCCTTCTCCGCCGCCGCCGGCCATCCGGTCGTGCGGGCCATGCTGGACCGGGTCGGCGAGAGTGCGGGGGTACCGGAGTCGGTCACCCCCGAGCAGTATCTGCGTGCGTCGACCGAGGGCCTCGGGATGCCGATGCCCGAGCCCACCGCGCGGCGCCTTCGCGCGGTGGCCACCTCGATGCGGGAACGTCCCGTGTGGGAGGCGAGCGTGCCCCTGGAACCCTTGCGGGACGCGCCCTGGCCGACCCTGGTGATCTGCGGGACCTGGGACGGCGCGCCGGAGCTCTACCGCAGGTACGCGGGCGAGCCGTTGGCCGCCTGCGCCGAGGCCGTGGCCGAGGCCGTCGGCGCGAGGCTGCTGCGGGTGGCCGGTTACTACCCGCACACCCAGCGCCCCGACGAGGTCAACGCCGCGCTGCGGGAGCTGTGGGGCTGAGCGCCCCCGCGCGCGGCCCGGATTCGCTCCCCGGGATCAGCCGATTCCGAGGACGTCCATGGTGTGCTCGGCCATCCGCCGCTCACCGAAGGCATTGGGGTGGACGGGGACGACGCCGCGGCCGAAGAGGAGCGGTTCGATCCACCGGGTGCCGTCCGCCTTGCAGGCGTCATGCCCCTCGGACACCTGGGAGAAGTCGACGTAGACCGCGCCGGTCTCCTCGGCCGCCCGCTCGACGACGGCGTTGAGGTGCGCCTGGATGGCGCGCAGGTAGGGCACGTCGCCCGTGGCGACGGGCAGTCTGGCGAAGCAGGACGGGTCGGCGGTGGGCGGGGTGATCCAGGGGTAGCCCAGCGCGGCCACCTCGGCGCCGGGGGCCTTGGCACGCAGGTCGCCCAGGACCTTCTTCAGCGCCGGATAGGTGTTCGCCTCGATCTGGTCGTCGAAGGAGGTGCCGTTCGCGTCCTTGCAGGGGCTGCCCTTCCCGCCGCTGAGCAGACCGGCGGAGCCGCAGGCCAGCAGGGCGCCGATGAAGGTGTTGTTGTCGTTGCCCCCGATCGTCAGCGTGACCAGGTCGGTCCCGGCGCTCACCGCGTCGGACTGCGGGCCCACTCCCGGGTACTGGCTCTCGGAGAAGTCCTTGGTCTGGGCGGCGCCGCAGGTCACGTCCTTGAGCCGGGCGCCGGTTCGGGAGGCGATGACGTGGGGGTAGTTCGCCGTGGAGCGCAGACAGAGCAGATTGGTGAGGTCCACGGGCAGTACGCCCGAGCCGGCGCTGTAGCTGTCGCCCAGGGCGACGTAGTCGAGGGCCGGGGCGGCGTGCGCGGTGGTGGCGGCGGATGCGGTGACGCCGGTGAGGACGAGGGCCAGCGCGCCGGCGACGGCGGTCGCGGACCTGACATGACGCGGGGGCTTTGCCATGTGCTCTCTCTTCTCTGAAGCGGCGGGGAGCGTGACGACATGCGCCCCCACCTGCCGTGAGGTGCCGGATGCGGGCCTTACCGATCGGTTCTACCGATAAGTAATGTGCGGCTGATGCCGTGCACACGTCAATGTGCGCGACCGGACTTCCTGAACCGCCGACGATCACCGGCGAAACGCCGGCCGGGACCGGTGTGCGGCACCGGCCGGGACCGTCGCGCGCACCCGCGCGCCGGTCCCGCCGCCAGGGGCAACGCGGCCCCGGACGTACGGGATAATGCGCGTATGCGGATCTCAGCCAGGGCGGACTACGCGGTACGCGCCGCGTTGCAACTCGCCGCGTCAGGAGACGAGGGTCCGGTCAAGGCCGAGGCCATCGCCGCCGCCCAGGACATCCCCCACAAGTTCCTGGAAGGCATTCTGAACGACATGCGCCGGGGCGGACTGGTGGTGAGCCAGCGCGGCGGCAACGGCGGCTACCGCCTGGCCAGGGCGGCGGAGTCCATCTCCGTCGCCGACGTCATCCGCATCGTGGACGGTCCGCTGGTCTCGGTGCGCGGGGTGCGCCCGCCGGAACTGTCCTACGACGGACCCGCCCGGTCGCTCCTCCCGCTGTGGATCGCACTGCGCTCCAACGTCCGCGAGATCCTCGACGGTGTCAGCCTCGCCGATGTCGCGTCCGCCCGGCTGCCCGCCGGGGTGGTCGCGCTGGCCGATACGCCGGACGCCTGGACCAACCCCTGACAGACCCGTCCCAGCCACCGGGCATCCCGGCAAATGAGACGCGTCCGCCCACTATGTGAACAACCCCTTGGGGATGGGGTCTCTTTCTGCCACGATCCCTAGCAACCCGGTGGGAAAGCTAGGGATCGCGGAGGGGGGACCATGGGCACGTCCAGCAGTGCGAGCAGGTCGCTGCCCGTCCTGACCTCGCGCCGGCACATCGATCTCGTCCGCACGGCCAGCGCCGTCTGTCGGCCGGTCTGACACCGGCCAACACCGCGCCGAGGTCCGTCGCCGCGCCCGCGTCCGTCGCCGCCCCACGCGCCGCCGTACCACTCACGTCGTCGTACCGCCGCGGGTCGCCGTATCGCGCACGCCGCCGTGACGGCGGCTCTCCACCGGCCACCGGCCGCCCCGCTGCCGACCACCGACCGCCCGCCGGCGGCCGCGCGGGTCCGCGCGGTCGCCCGGAGGTCCGCCGCACGCGGCTCCGCGAACCCGTACGCCACGCACCGCTCAGATCGCCCATATCTCCGAAAGGACACTCCCGTGTCTGCCGCCAGACCGTTCACCCTGCGCACCCTCGCCGCCGTCGCGGCCCTTCCCCTCCTGCTGACGGCCTGCGGCTACGGCTCCGAGTCCGACGACGACGGCAAGCAGGACAAGGTCGCCGCGGGCGCCGAGAAGCTCTCCGCGGACGAGGTGAAGATCGGTTACTTCCCCAACCTCACCCACGCGACCGCGCTCGTGGGCGTCCAGGAGGGGCTGCTGCAGAAGGAGCTGGGCGGCACCACCATCAAGGCGTCGACCTTCAACGCGGGTCCGTCGGAGATCGAGGCGCTCAACTCCGGTTCCATAGACATCGGCTGGATCGGCCCCTCCCCCGCCATCAACGGCTACGCCAAGTCGGACGGGAAGAACCTGCGGATCATCAGCGGTTCGGCCTCCGGCGGTGTGAAGCTCGTCGTCAACCCGGAGAAGATCAAGTCCGAGGCGGACCTCAAGGGCAAGAAGATCGCCACTCCGCAGCTCGGCAACACCCAGGACGTCGCCTTCCTGAACTGGATCGCGGAGCAGGGCTGGAAGGTCGACGCGCAGAGCGGCAAGGGTGACGTCTCCGTCGTCCGCACCGACAACAAGGTCACCCCCGACGCCTACAAGTCCGGTTCCGTCGACGGCGCCTGGGTCCCGGAGCCCACCGCGTCCAAGCTGGTCGCCGAGGGCGGCAAGGTGCTGCTCGACGAGTCCGACCTGTGGCCGGACAAGAAGTTCGTGATCACCAACATCATCGTGTCGCAGTCGTTCCTGAAGGAGCACCCGGACGTCGTCGAGGCGGTGCTGCGCGGCTCGGTGAAGACCAACAAGTGGATCAACGCCAACCCGGACGAGGCCAAGGCGTCCGCCAACAAGGCGCTGGAGGAGCTGTCCGGCAAGGCGCTGCCGGCCGAGGTCCTCGACCCGGCGTGGAAGTCGATCGCGTTCCTGGACGACCCGCTGGCCTCGACCCTCGACTCCCAGGCGGACCACGCCGTACAGGCCGGTCTGCTGGAGAAGCCCGACCTGAAGGGCATCTACGACCTCGCGCCGCTCAACGAGGTGCTGAAGGCCGAGGGTGCGGAAGAGGTCGACGACGCCGGTCTCGGCGTCGAGTGACGACAGCACCACCGTACGAGGTTCCCAGGAGGTGACGACCACATGACCATCGCGACCGCCAGTGCCGCCGAGGGCGCCACGGCCGTGACGCACGCCGCCCGTGTCGAGCACGTCTCGAAATCCTTCCCCGCCCCGGGGACCCCGGGTGGACGGCAGCTCGTACTGGACGACATCACTCTCGATGTCGCGCCGGGCGAGTTCGTCACCCTCCTGGGGGCTTCCGGGTGCGGCAAGTCCACCTTGCTCAACCTGGTGGCGGGTCTCGACTCGCCGTCGGCCGGTTCGATCAGCACGTCCGGCCGGCCCGCCCTGATGTTCCAGGAACACGCCCTGTTCCCCTGGCTGACGGCGGGCAAGAACATCGAACTCGCGCTCAGGCTGCGCGGAGTGCCGGGGCCCGAGCGCCGGCCGGAGGCGGAGCGGCTGCTCGCGCTGGTCCGGCTGGAGGGGGCGTACGGCAAGCGGGTCCACGAACTCTCCGGCGGTATGCGCCAGCGGGTCGCGCTGGCCCGGGCGCTGGCCCAGGACAGCAGGCTGCTGCTGATGGACGAGCCGTTCGCGGCGCTCGACGCCATCACCCGGGACGTGCTGCACGAGGAACTGACCCGTATCTGGCACGAGACCGGTGTGTCGGTGCTGTTCGTCACGCACAACGTGCGCGAGGCGGTCCGGCTGGCGCAGCGGGTGGTGCTGCTCTCCTCCCGGCCGGGGCGGATAGCCCGGACCTGGACGGTCGGCATCGAGCAGCCGCGCCGGACCGAGGACACCGCGGTCGCCGTGCTGTCCGCCGAGATCACCGAGGAACTACGGGGGGAGATCCGCCGCCATGGCCGCAACTGACACCGGGCCTACGCCGTCCAAGCACGACGACACGCAGGATCTGGCGGGGCTGGAGGCCGGGCTCGACGCACTGGACACGGTGCAGGTGGGCCGTACTCCCTGGCACCGCACCCTGGTGCACAAGGTGCTGCCGCCGGTCAGCGCCGTCGCACTGGTCCTGATCGTGTGGCAGGTGCTGGTGTGGGCGGAGGTCGCCCCCGCCTACAAGCTGCCCTCGCCGGGCTCGGTGTGGGACGAGGTCGCCGACGCATGGCTGCGGGGCACCCTGCTGGAGTACGTCTGGACCTCCGTCTCGCGCGGTCTGCTGGGCTTCCTGGCGGCGCTGGCCGTCGGCACCCCGCTCGGCCTGCTCGTCGCCCGGGTGGCGTTCGTCCGGGCCGCCATCGGGCCGATCCTGTCCGGGCTGCAGTCCTTGCCGTCGGTGGCGTGGGTGCCGCCCGCGGTGATCTGGCTGGGCCTGAACGACAGCATGATGTACGCGGTGATCCTGCTCGGCGCCGTGCCGTCCATCGCCAACGGGCTGGTGGCCGGCGTCGACCAGATCCCGCCGCTGTACCTGCGCGCGGGCCGGACGCTGGGGGCGACCGGCTGGCGCGGGGCCTGGCACATCGTCATGCCGGCCGCGCTGCCCGGCTATCTCGCGGGTCTGAAGCAGGGCTGGGCGTTCTCCTGGCGGTCGCTGATGGCCGCCGAGATCATCGCGTCCTCGCCCGATCTGGGCATCGGGCTGGGCCAGTTGCTGGAGAACGGCCGGAACAACTCCAGCATGTCCCAGGTCTTCCTGGCCATCCTGCTGATCCTGGTCGTGGGCATCGCCATCGACCTGCTGATCTTCTCTCCGCTGGAGCGGCGGGTGCTGCGCGGCCGGGGCCTGCTGGTCACCCGCTGAGTCCACCGGGACGCGGAACCCACCGGGACGCCGACGCCGGCGGTACGGAGGCTTCACCCGCCTCCGTGCCGCCGGCGCCGCTGTGTGTGCGGCGGCCGGTGCTCAGCCGGCCGGGGCGGTGATCTCGCCGGGGGCGTGGGCCGACCAGTCCAGGATGTGCACCGCCGCTCCCGCCGCCTCCAGACCGCGGCACTGCGCGTGGTGCCGGCGGGCGATGCCGTCGAGGTCGAGGTGGCGTCCGAAGGCGGGGTGGGCGCCAAGGCGGCGCGCGTACGCCCACAGGTGCGGATGGGCGGCGATCCGGTGCACGGCGTCGGCGTCCAGGTGCCAGCGGTGCACCGTGTCCAGCCGTACCAGCGTCACCCACAGCCGTACGTCCGCGGCGGTCGGTCCGTCGCCGACGAGGTACGGCTGGGCGGCGAGCCGCCACTCCAGGGAGTGCAGCACGCGCAGCAGCGAGCCGAGCGCCTCCGCGCGGGTGGCGGCGTCGGTGTCGGCCCGGCCCGCGGTCTGGGCCGCGTCGTTGATCCCGTGGGCGCACAGGCGGTGCACGGCCTCGATCTCGTCCTGCGCGCCGCGCGGGTACAGGTCCGGGCCGCACTCCCCGCCGAAGCGGCGGGCCAGGTCGCGCAGGATGTCGGGGGTGTGGGTGCTGACGACGCGTCCGGTCCAGGTGTCGCTGAGCACGGGGGCGAGCGCCGGTCCGGCGTACCGGTGGGAACTGGCCTCGTACAGCGGGCGCAGCGCCGAGTGGCCGCCGTCGGCCTCGTCGGGGACGGCGGGCAGCAGGGTCAGCGGGAGGATGTCGTCCAGGCCGAGCAGGCTGTGGGTGACGGCGATACCCAGACAGTCGGGGCAGGACAGGGAGAGGTGCAGGCGGTAGCGGTGGGGGACGGCGTAGTGGCCACTGCGGGCATCGCGGCCGATCCGGTCGCGGAACGGGGGCAGCGACGGGGTGCGGGGCACGGCTGACAGCGGTGTTGCGGACATGTGTCTCCCTGGAACGGATCGATTTTCTTCGGTGTCCGGTCTCTTCGTCATCCGGTCTCTCGGGTGTCCGGTCCCTCGGATGTCCGGTCTCGCGGGCATCCGGCGGCCGGCGTCGAGCGGGGCGGTGCGCGGGTGACGGGCGCGGCGGCGTCGGCGCGCACCGGGGGGCGGGAGGGCGGCGCGGCGCCGGGAGGAGGCGCCGGCGGCTCAGCGCGGAGGGCTCACCGCGCTGCAGACACGCAGCAGGTCGATGTGGCGACGGGACGTCAGAAGCAGCGGCGGGCGCGGCGTGCCGCTCGCGCACTGCTCCACCCGCCGTCGGCGCCCCATGTTCCCTACCGTTTCACTAGGGTTCTCTCCGGAGTGTCGATCAGCTTCCGGGCGCCGTCAAGGGGGCCGTCACCCACCGGTTGCGCGTCGTGGGCGCGGCGGTTCAGGCCGGCAGGGTGAAGGGCGGGTGGGCACCGCTCAGGAAGTAGTCCCCCACGTCGCGCAGGCGGTGGGCGACGGGGTGGTGGAGTGTGTGGGTGCGCGCGTTGCGCCAGAAGCGGTCGAAGCCGTGGCGCGAGGAGGCGGCGCCGGGGCCGATGACGTCCAGGGTGCGGGTCGTGACGTCGTGGGCGGCGCGGGCCGCGGCGGCCTCGGCGGCGGTGGCGAGGACGCAGACCTCGGCGCACTCGTCGTCGGTGAGGTCGGCGCCGCGGGCCAGTCCGGCGTCGAGGGCGGCCACCGCCCGGTCGGCGAGGGCGGACGCCGCGAGGGTGTCGACGGTGAGTTCCCCGTAGGTGATCAGCACGTACGGGTCCGGGGGCGGGGAGTCCGGCCAGGGGCCCCGCCAGGCGAGGTCGCCCGCGCTCTGGCCGCGGGTGGCGGCGTGGTCGCGCGGGTCGGTGTACTCGCGGACCCTGGCATACTCGCGGGTCTCAGCGAGCGCCCCCTCGGCGATCCCGAGACAGAGCTGGGCGGAGACCAGGCGGGCGGTGGCGGCGGCCAGTCCCGCGAAGGGCGGCAGCGCGCCCTCGTCCAGCGAGAGCGACCCCAGGACCTCGTCCTCGGCGACGGGTACGGCGTCGAACTCGACGCTGCCGCCGCCGGACAGCCGCTGGCCGAAGGCGTCCCCGTCGTCGCCGCCCGCGACGCCGGGGCGGGCGGGGTCGACGAGGACGGCCAGCGGTTCGCCGGTGTCGGCCAGGGCGGCGCGCAGCACCAGCCGGTCGGCGGTCCGGACGCCCGGCACGC
The DNA here is from genome assembly GCF_039542605.1 of Streptomyces ziwulingensis. Classification (NCBI taxonomy): domain Bacteria; kingdom Bacillati; phylum Actinomycetota; class Actinomycetes; order Kitasatosporales; family Streptomycetaceae; genus Streptomyces; species Streptomyces ziwulingensis. The sequence continues at coordinate 128,304 of NZ_BAABIG010000025.1, read as the reverse complement.
TGTCCTGGCGCCCGTTGAGCAGGTAGCCCCCGGCCGGGTCCGGGGTCAGCCGCAGCGGCGACTGGTGGGCGGCGAAGCCCCCGCCCCAGCACCACTGGCCGGCCGCGGACCGCCGGGCGATCCGGGCGGCGAGGTCGTCCCCGGCGAAGAAGCGGGCGGTCCAGGACAGGACGTAGTGGCTGCCGAGCAGTTGGCCGATGGCGCCGTCGGCGGCGGCGATCTCCCGGACGACGGCGTAGGCCGTGGACCAGTCGGCGCCCGCGCCGCCCTGCTCGGCGGGGATCAGCAGCGTCAGGAGTCCCGCCTCGCGCAGCCGGGCGACCTCGTCGAACGGGGGTTTGCCGGCCTGGTCGCGGGCGACGGCGTCGGTGGCCAGGTCGTCGGCGACCTCGCGGGCGACCCGGGGCCAGCGGGGGCGGCTCAGCTTCTCGTCCGGGATCAGGTCCGTCAGCGTCATGTCGATTCCCCTCTCGTCGGGCGGTTCCGGGCGGGCGTGCCGGAGGGAGAGGCGGCCGGGCGGCGGGGTCCCGGACGGTGGGGGGTGGTCATGTCGGTGTCCTCGGGATGCCGGGCGGCCGGGCGGGGGCGCACCCGGGAGAGGGGTGGAGGAAGGGCGCGCGTCGCTGCGTCGACCGCTGACCTACGGGCGACGGGAGGGGGCGGTGGCGCGACAGGGAACGGCATGCCGCCGGCGCACACGAGGCTGCTGCGTAGTGGACATGCGTTCCATCCTCCTCATCCCGGTACTCCCACGTCAATGATTTCCTATAAATCCGGTAGGGATAATAGACAACACGTCCGGATCCACTCCTCCGCAGGCCGCGGCGGCCTCGACTTCCGGCCGGCCGCGACCAGTTCGCGCCGCACGGAGCGCGGCCATGTCCCGGGTCGGGACATGGCCGCGCTCCGTGCGGGGGCGGCTAGGGCGTGTTTCGAAAGTAGCGTCGTCCGCCCGAAGGGCAGGCCGGGCGGCGTCTGGTGCGTGCGCTCGCAAGGCGGAGGGTCGCCCCGATACTGGTGGTATCGGGGCGACCCCGACAACGCGGCGAGGGCGCGTGCCAGGCGTCGCCCGGCAGACGGGACTTTCGAAACACGCCCTAGGCGCCTCGGGTCCGCGCGCCGCTATCCGGCGTACGTCTCGAACTCGGCCACCTGCGGGGTGCCCGCGGCGCCGGTGATCTCGAAGGTGAGCTTCTTCAGCGACGTCCGGGCGAAGGTGACGGTGCCGGCGCCGCTGCCGGAGGCCAGGACGGCCCCGGTGTCGGCGTTGAGGAGCCGCCAGGAGCCGATGCGGCCCGCGGCGCCCGGAGTCTCCCTGACGACGGCGCTGGAGACGGAGGTGGCGGAGCCCCACTTCACCGACACGGAGCCCGTCGTCCCGGCGGGCGACCAGTAGGTACTGAGGTCACCGTCGCGCACGTTGCCGTAGCTGGTGCCGCTCGCCTTGCTGGAGCCGTCGGCACCGGCCCCGAGGCTCAGGTTGGTCCCGCCGGGCTCGGTCGGGTCCGTGGGATCGGTCGGGTCGGTGGGATCGGTCGGGTCGGTGGGATCGGTCGGGTCCGTGGGGTCGGTGGGGTCGGGCGTCTGCGGTGTGCAGTTGCCGTCCGACACCTTCAGTCCGGTGCCCGCGCCCGCGGTCCGGCCGACGACGTCGGGGACGCAGTCGGCGCGGTCGAGGGTGTACGGGTAGGGGATGCTCACCGTGGTGGTGGACCGCGGGTCCGGGCCGGCCGGGTTGTTGTCCTCGCCGGGGCTCGACCAGGTGACGTTGTCGAAGATGTTGCCGCTGACCTGCCAGGAGCCGGCCGCGTCCGTGTAGAACGTGCCCAGGACGTCCTTGGAGTCCTCGAAGTAGTTGTTGTCCACCTTGGCACGGGCACCGGCGCGGGAGTTGATGCCGGACTCGTTGAGGCTCACGTAGTGGTTGTTGTAGATGTGGGCCACACCGCCGCGCAGCAGCGGGGCGCGGGAGTCGATGTTCTCGTACAGGTTGTGGTGGAAGGTGACATAGCCGTTGGAGACGTCGCTCTCGCTGGAGCCGATGAGGCCGCCGCGGCCGGAATTGCGCAGAGTGCTGTAGGACAGGGTCACGTACTGGGTGTTGTCCTTCATGTCGAAGAGGCCGTCGAACCCCTCCGACTCACCTCCTGACGCCTCCAGGGTGGCGTGGTCGACCCAGACGTTGCGGACGTCGCTCTCCATGCCGATGGCGTCGCCGCCGTTGGAAGTGGGCGAGCCCGACTTCTTCACGTTCCGGACGGTCACGTTCTGGATGATGATGTTGCTCGACTCACGGATGTGAATGCCGAGTTGGTCGAAGACGGCGCCGCCGCCCACGCCGACGAGGGTGACGTTGCTGATCTGCTTCAGCTCGATCACCCCGGCGGCGGTGTTGCAGCTACCGCCGGACACCTTGGCGGTGTTGCCGTGGTTGACGGTCCCCTCGACCTCGATGGTGATCGGGGTGCTGCTGCTCGCCCTGGAGCACAGGGCCTGGTGGATCGCGGTTCCGGTGGTGGCCCGCACGGTCTGTCCGCCCGCGCCGCCGGTGGTTCCGCCGTTCTGCGTCGCGTAACCGGTGGCGCCGGTGCTCGCGGCCGACGCCTGCGGCGCTGCCGTCAGCACCGCGCCGGTCGCGGTCGCCACAGCCATGGTGGCCAGCGCCGCATACAGTCGCACTGCGACTCGTCGTCTCATCCTCGCCTCGCCTTTTCCTCTTCGCATGCCGATGTGCGTGATCGTGAGGTGCCCGAGGTGCCTGGTGCGAGAAAGCGCTTTCTGCGTTCGGAGAATAGGATGACGGTTACATGACTGGCAAGAGTCTGAACCGTAACCACACATATGAACTCGCGGTGCGGACGAGCACGCGCAGATGATCATGGATGATCGCGGATGACCGGCAGCCGGGCACCTGCCCGTGGGCAGCCGGGCCCCCTCCGTGGGTACGGCTCGCGTCGAGCGCGGGGCTCCCGGCAAGCGTCGAGCGCGGGTCCCGGCTCGCGGCCGCGTCGGGCCCGGCGGGGAGGTCCCGTATTCTTCCTCCGATTCTTCCTGGACCGGCGGGGCCCGCGGTGATGACATCGTCCTGTCCGGTTCAGGCGCCGGCGCGCCGACCGACCCCCGGCGCCCGGGGCCCACCGGGGTCTGTCGGACAGGCCCCGGGTCGTGCCGGGGAACCCATGGGGACCATGCCCGGGAGGAAGCCGTGTCCGTCGTCCTTTCCACCGCCGAGCTGCCCGCGCCCGACCGGACCGAGCGCTGGCAGGAGGTGGTGTCCCGCACCTTCGTGCCCCTCGACGTGCGGCTCCTGGAGAAGGAGCCGTCACCGGGGCTGATCGCGAGCCGGCGGCTCGGCGCACTCCAGGTGACCCGGGTCCAGGCCGGGCCGCAGACGACGACCCGCAGCAAGCGGCTCATCGCCCGCGACGACCGGCGCTACCTCATCCTCACCCTCCAGCAGCGCGGCACCGCGCTGAAGGAGCAGGACGGCCGCGCCACCCTGGTGAGCCCCGGCGAGTTCTCCCTCTCCGACGCCGCCCGGCCGTTCCGCAAGAAGCTGGAGCGGGACTTCGTCTTCACCTCCTTCCACTTCCCCCGGGAGGATCTGCGGGTACGTGAGGAGGACCTGCGGGCGCTGACCGCGACGACGTTCAGCGGCCAGGGCGGCAGCGGGGCACTTGTCGCGACGTATCTGGCCCGGATGGCGGCCGAGGCGGCGGTGCTCGGCGAGACGGTGGGGCGCGAGTTCGCCGCGACCGCGCTGGACCTGCTGGCCCTGCTGCTCGACGAGCGGTGCGGCCGGCTCGCCCCGCAGGCGCCGGAGGCCGCCGCCGCCATGCTCGCGCGGGTCAAGGACCACATCCTGCGCAACCTCTCCGATCCCGGCCTGTCCCCGTCGGGCATCGCCGCGGCGCACTTCCTGTCGGTCCGCTACGTGCACAAGCTGTTCGAGCTGGAAGGGGTCACCGCCGGCGAGTGGATCAAGTCGCAGCGCCTGGAGCGGTGCCGCCGGGATCTGACCCGGGCGCCCGCCGCGCGGGTCGGGGTGGCGGCCGTCGCCCGGCGCTGGGGTTTCGTCAGCCCGAGCCACTTCAGTCGCGTCTTCCGTGCGGCCTACGGTGTCTCCCCCCGTGACTGGCAGGCGGGCGGCCCGGCCGTGACGTCCGGCGCGCCGGACGGGGACCGGGTGCCGGCACAGGTGTGAGGGCGGGCCGGGCCTGTCGTCACGAGTGGCGGGCGCCGGGAGAGCGCGGGCACCACCGCCCCGCACACCCGTCGCGCCCGGCTCCGCCACCGCCTCGGGCGTTCCGTGCACCGTGGGGGCAGAGCCGGTGCACGGGTGGTCAAGAGCCCGGCCCCAGGTTTTTTAGCCTGGAGGTCGACGGCGGCCGCCGACCGATGGTCCGCCGGCCGCCGTTGCGCCGGAGACACCGGCTAACCATGAGATGTCAGGAGCTTGCCATGTCGGAGAAGTTCGAGCCGGTCCAGCCGGTACTGGAGCCCGCCGCGAAGGCGTTCGCCGAGGCCACCGCGAACCCGCCCTACCTGTTCGACCTCGCCCCGGCCGAGGGCCGCAAGGCCGTCGACGAGGTGCAGTCCGGCGAGATCGCCAAGCCGGACGTCGACGAGGAGTGGATCACCGTCTCCGGCGGCCCGACCGGCTCCGTGCGCGCCCGGATAGTCAAGCCCGCCGGGGCCGAGGGCGTCCTCCCGGTCGTCCTCTACATCCACGGCGCCGGCTGGGTCTTCGGCAACGCCCACACCCACGACCGTCTCGTGCGCGAACTCGCCGTCGGCGTGAACGCCGCCGTCGTCTTCCCCGAGTACGACCTCTCCCCCGAGGCCCGTTACCCGGTCGCCATCGAGCAGAACTACGCGGTCGCCCGGTGGATCGTCGCGGAAGGTGCCGCCAAGGGCCTGGACGCCACCCGCCTCGCCGTCGCCGGTGACTCCGTCGGCGGCAACATGAGCGCCGCCCTCACCCTGATGGCCAAGGAGCGCGGCGACGTCTCCCTCGTCCAGCAGGTCCTCTTCTACCCGGTCACCGACGCGAGCTTCGACACCGCGTCCTACCACCAGTTCGCCACCGGCTACTTCCTGCGCCGCGACGGCATGCAGTGGTTCTGGGACCAGTACACGACCGACGCGGACGAGCGCGCCCAGATCACCGCCTCGCCGCTGCGCGCCACCACCGAGCAGCTCACCGGCCTGCCCCCGGCCCTCGTCATCACCGGTGAGGCCGACGTCCTGCGCGACGAGGGCGAGGCGTACGCCGCCAAGCTCCGCGAGGCCGGTGTCCCCGTGACCGCCGTCCGCTACCAGGGCGTCATCCACGACTTCGTCATGCTCAACGCCCTGCGTGAGACGCACGCCGCCGAGGCCGCCATCAACCAGGCCGTCGCCACCCTGCGCACCGCCCTGCACGCCGGCTGACGCGACCGCGTTCTCGTCCGTACCCCGGCAAGCACGACCCCAGCCGCGCGGACCGCCCTTCGGGGCGGTCCGCGCGGCTGCGCGCTGCCAGGCGCCGGGCCGCCGCCGGGCCCTGTGCGCTGTCGGGCAGCAGGGTATGCGCTGGGGAGCAACGGGGCCGCGCGGTCCGCGCGTAGCGTCGCCGGGCAAGCAGCACCCGGCATCGCAGGAGGCGGACCATGACCAGCGGCTCGAACCACGTGAGCGGCAGCCAGCCCTGGCTGCACCAGAAGGGCGAGGTGATCCAGGAGTTCGGGACGGTGAAGCAGTTCCCGCTCGGCCTGTCCTACGAGGCGCGGATGTACTCCTGCCAGCGGCTGAACAAGGTCCTGGCGGACACGCAGATCCTCTACGGCCTGTACAAGAAGCACCACTGGCTGATGCGCGGCGCGACCTTCTACCAGCTCCACCTGGTGCTGGACAAGCACGCCGGCGAGCAGCTCGAACTGGTCGACACCATCGCCGAGCGGGTCCAGTCCCTGGGCGGCGTCGCGGTGGGCGACCCCCGGCACGTCGCCGAGATCACCTCGATCCCGCGTCCGCCGGACGGTGTGGAGGAGGTCCCGGCGATGCTCTCCCGCCTGCTGGAGGCGCACGAGACCATCCTCGTGGAGGCCCATGACGCCGCCGCCCGCACCGTCGAGCTGGGCGACGACGGCACCAACGACCTGCTGGTCTCGCAGGTGATCAGGACCGGCGAACTCCAGGCGTGGTTCCTCGCCGAGCACCTGGTCGACACGCCGCTGGTGCGCGCCTGACAACGCGTGCCCGGCAGCAGGTGTCCGACAGCAGGGGTCTGCCAGCCCGTGTCCGGCGGCGCGCACCGGACAGGTACGCGCTGACTGTGCGCGCGTACGCCTGGTGGGGTGTTTCGCGCACCGCTTCACCCGCCGTGATGCGCGATGAGAGTGGCCGTCCGGGGTAGAAGGGTTCTCACTTAGCCGGCGCCGTGTGAGGAACCGAGAATGACCGATGACGCCTACCTGATCCTGCTGAACGACACCACCGGCACGCTCGGCGTGCCGCCCGCCTCCGTCGGCACGCCGGCGTGCATGGACACGCCGGCGGTGCGCGCCTGGCTCGACGCGCAGGGGGCCGCGGCGTCCTCCCCGAAGCTGCGTCTGGTGACCCCGGAGGAGACCGCGGCCATTCCCGAGGACGTCGAGCGCCTGCCCGTGCCGCTCGGCGACGAGGAACTGAGCCTGCTGCACAACGCGTCCGCGCCCCGTGGCGTCGCCGACCTGGAGGCGGAGCTGATGACCTACCGCACGGCCGCCCAGGGCCGGGACGGCCTGCTCACCCGGGCGCTCGCCGCGGGTGTGCCGGCGTACCGCATCGCCGAACTGACGGGCGTGGACCTGGCGGAGGTCCGGGCCGCCGCCCGCTGACCGGAGACTTCAGAACGACGTGATGACGACCCGGGCGACCTCGGGGTCCCGGAGGGCGGCGTATCCGGCGTCGATCTCGTCCAGGCCGATCCGCCGGGACACCAGGTCGTCGAGGTTCAGGTCCCCCCGTAGGTAGAGGCCGGCGTAGCGGGGGATGTCGCGCCGCGGGTTTCCGGAGCCCATGATCAGGCCCTGGATCCGCTGCTGCCGCAGCAGCAGCCGCGGCAGGGAGAGGCTCAGCTCTCCCCCGCTCGCCGCCAGCCCCACCACGTGCACGGCGCCGCCGAGGGCGGTCATGCGCAGCGCCTGTTCCGTGGTGGCCGCCACCCCGACGATGTCGAAGGCGTGCCGCACGCCGCCGCCGGTCAGCTCGCGGACGGCCGCGGCGGCGTCCGTGCGCGCGGAGTTGACCACGTCGGTGGCGCCGAAGGCACGCGCCCGCCGCAGGGTGCCGTCCGCCACGTCGACCGCGACGATCCGGGCCGCCCCGGCGATCCGCGCCGCGCCGACCGCGTTGAGTCCGACGCCTCCGACGCCGATCACGGCCACGCTCTCCCCCGGCCGGACGCGTGCCCCGTTGAACACCGAGCCCGCGCCGGTCAGCACCCCGCACCCCAGCAGGGCGGCGGGGGCGAAGGGGAGCCGGCGGGGGACGCCGGTCAACTGGTTCTCGTGGACCAGCGCGCGGGCGGCGAACCCGCCGAGCCCCATTCCCTGGGTGACGGGGCTGCCCGCCCGGCTGAGCCGTGGACCGTCCGGCCCGGCACCGCGCAGCGTGGCGCCGGGGCGGGCGCACTGGTACGTCCGGCCGTCGGCGCAGTCCGGGCAGGCGCCGCACCACTGCACGAGACAGCCCACGACGTGGTCGCCTACCGCGAACTCGGTCGCGTACGGGCCGACGGCGGCGACGACACCGGCGATCTCGTGACCGAGGACCACCGGCGGCTCGAAGGGCGGAGCGGCTCGGGCGGCGAGGGTGAGGTCGGTGTGGCAGAGGCCCGACGCCCGCACCTCCACCAGCACCTCCCGGCCCACGGGCCGGGCGAGGTCGACGTCCTGGACGACGAACCCGCCGCCGGGCGCGTCCACCACCGCGGCTCTCACGATCGGGCTCCTTCCCTTCCGTCGGGTGCCGTGCCCGGTTCGGCTCGGACGCGGTCTCGTTCGGACGCGGTGTCGGTCAGACGCGGTCTCGGTCAGACGCGGTCGAGGAGGAAGTAGAAGAAGGGGCCCTCGGCGCGGATGCCCTTGCCGTTCATGATGCCCAGGAGGGTGCGGTCGTCGACCGCCTTGAAGTGGTCGAGGACGGGCTGGCCGTCGTAGACCATGGTGGCGGTCACCTCGCCCCGGAACTCGACCATCCAGAGGCTGGCCTCGCCCTTGCCGAGTGCGGTGTCCGAGTACAGCCGGCCGTCCTGCGCGCGCATGATCATCGGCTTGGCGTCATCGGCCGCGAGGAAGGTCTTGCCGTACCAGCCGGAGGTCTCAAGCCGCTGGTGGAGGGGGTGCCCGGTGTCGAATCCGCTGCCCTGCCACGCGCCGAGGATCTCCTCGACCCGGACGGTCGGCAACGCGGCCCAGACGGCGTCGAGTTCGTCCGCCGGTACGAGGTCGCTCCTGCTTCGCAGCCGCGCGAACCGGCTCCGCGCCTCGTCGATGTCCATCCGCTCTCCTCCACCACCGAGATCGAGATCTAGATACAAACAACCGAAGTATGTATCAACGTCTCTCCGGGCGCCAGGGAGAGCAGGGATCACGCGCGACGCGCCCGCCGGGGGTACCCATAGGGTGACCCCCATGTCTGCCACGTTGAGTTCCGCGCGAACCCGCGCCGCGCTGCGCACCACGGCGCGCGTCTCCGTCGATCTGCTGCTCATCCTCGCGCTGCTCGCAGTGTCCCTGTGGCTGCTGGGCCGGATGTGGTCCGTGGTGTGGCCGCTGGTCGTCGGTCTGCTCCTCACCACACTGACCTGGCCCCTGGCCCGCTTCCTGCGGCGGCGCGGGTGGCCGGCGGCGCTGGCCGCGTCCCTGGTGACGGTGGTGTTCCTGCTGGTCGCGGCGGGCATCGTGGCGCTGATCGCGGTCCCCATGGCCTCGCAGACCGACGAGCTGACCGACGGGGTCGGCGAAGGCATCCAGAAGCTGCGCGAGTGGGCGGCGGGGCCGCCGCTGAACATAGGTGACGATCAGATCACCGGCGCCGTGGACTCCGGGATGGCCCGCGTCCAGAACAGTGTGGGCAGTGTGGTGGACGCCGTCGCCACCGGGGTGGGCACCGTCGTCAACGGTCTGGTCACGGCGGTCCTCGCGCTCTTCCTGATGTTCTTCTTCCTGAAGGACGGACCGCGGTTCCTGCCGTGGCTCACCCGGCAGCTCCCCGGCCGGCTCGCCAAGGACGTCCCGGTCCTGGTCGCGCGTTCCTGGAACACCCTCGGGTCCTTCGTCCGCTCCCAGGCGCTCGTGGGACTGCTCGACGCCGTCTTCATCGGGCTCGGCCTGTGGATCCTCGGGGTGCCGCTGGTGCTGCCCCTGGCAGTACTGACGTTCGTCTCCGCGTTCGTGCCCATCGTGGGCGCGCTCTTCGCCGGTTTCGTCGCGGTCCTCATCGCGCTGGTCTCCAACGGCCTCACCGACGCGCTGATCACCCTGGCGATCATCGTCGTGGTGCAGCAACTGGAGGGCAACGTCTTCCAGCCCATCGTGCAGAGCCGGGGTCTGGGCCTGCACGCCGCCGTGATCCTGCTCGCGGTCACGCTCGGCGGCAGCCTGGCCGGCATCGTGGGCAGCCTGCTGGCCGTACCGGTCGCCGCGCTGATCGCGGTGGTCTGGAACTACGTGCGCGAGCAGCTCAGCGACCCGCCGCGGGAGCCCGAGGCGGAGACGGCCGCGCCCGGGTGAACCGGACGCGGCCACGCTCCCCGGTCGGGCGCCGGGGCCGGAGGGCGGGGCCAGGCCGGCCCCGACGGGGGTCACGCCGACGGGTCGTGGCCCCAGTTCATCAGCGAGTGGCGCCACTTGGTGTCGCGGACGTCGCCCGACGGCCGCTGGGCGAGGTGCCGGCGCATGTATCCGACGACCTTGCGCATGTGGCCGTAGTCGTCGTCGGTGAGGTCGCTCTCGGCGGTCCGCAGGATCTCCACGATGCGGCGGCCGGCGGCGTGCCCGGTCGACTCGCCCCCGTCCTTGTGCTGCCCGGCGTCCCGGGACCGCTCGGAGCCCAGCCACTTCTCCAGGTCGGCCGGTTCCATGTTCACCAGCTCATGGAAGTCGTGCCAGGTCTCGCGCCGCTCCTGCGGCCCGCCGTGCTTCTCGCCGGCCACGCCCGGCTCACTTCTTCTTCTTGAGCGCGGACGGCTTGTGCACGGCGGACCGGCCCGACTTGTCGCTGCGCACCTCGTACTGCGGTTCGTCCGAGGAGGCGTCCACCGTGCGGCCGGCCGCCTCGGTCCGCTCGGTGATCTTCTTCTCCACCTTGCCCTCGGTCTCGCTGCCGTGGCTGCTCCAGGCGACCTTGTCGCCCTTCTTCAGCCGCTCGTCCTCGTCCCGGTTCCTGCCCATGCCGTACTCCCTCGTACCGGACCGCTCTCGGTCGCCTGCCCTTCCAGCGTGGGGGCGCCGGGTCCGTCGCGCACGCGCGGCGGCGGTCCTACGGTCCGACCCGGACGGGCAGGCTGTACGGGCCGCGGATCAGCATGCCGGGGCGCCAGGTGATCGCCGCCGGGTGGATGTCCAGGGCCAGGCCGCCGCAGCGTTCCAGCAGCGTCCGCACGGCGATCCGGGCCTCCAGGCGGGCCAGCGGCGCGCCCAGGCAGTAGTGGATGCCGTGTCCGAAGGCGACGTGGCCGCGGGCGTCCCTGGTGAGGTCGAAGCGGTCGGGTGCCGGGAAGCGCGCCGGGTCCCGGTTGGCGTCGGCCAGGGCGACGAGGACGAGTTCGCCGCCGCCGGGGATCTCGGTGCCGGCCAGGGTGAGCGGTTCGGTGGTGAAGCGGTACGTCGGAGTCTCCACCGGGCCGTCGTAGCGGAGCATCTCCTCGACCGCCCGTTCCGTGCGGGACAGGTCGGCGCGCAGGGCGGCGAGCTGGTCCGGATGGGTGAGCAGGGCGAGCACGCCGTTGGAGATCAGGTTGACGGTGGTCTCGTGGCCGGCGATGAGGAGCAGCCAGGCCATGCCGAGCAGTTCCCCGGGACCGAGTCCGTCGCCGTCCTCGTCCGAACCGTGGATCAGGGCGCTCATGAGGTCGTCGCCGGGGTGGTGCCGTTTGTCGTCGACCAGTTCCGCGAGGTAGCCGGCCAGGGCCGTCGCGGCGGCCGTGCGGTCGGCCTGGTCGGTGGCGGTCAGCGCCTCGTTCGACCAGCCCCGGAAGGACGTACGGTCCAGGTCGGGGACGCCGAGGAGGTCGCAGATGACGGAGATCGGCAGGGGGAAGGAGAGCGCCTCGACCAGGTCCGCGCGCCCGTCCGGGGCGTCGAGCAGGGCGTCGATCAGCTCGTCGGTGGTCTTCTGGACGCGCGGCACGAGTTCCGCCACCCGGCGCGGGGTGAACTCGCGGGCGACCAGTTTGCGCAGCCGGGTGTGGTGGGGCGGGTCGACCCTGAGCATGTGCGGGCCGGCGGAGGGCGGGCGGAGCACCAGATCCGGTGATGCCTTGCTCCAGTCCTTGGAGAGGCGGGGGTCGGCCAGTGCGGCGCGCCCGGCCTCGTAGCCGACGACGAGCCAGGCTTCGGCGTTTCCCTCCGGCATCCGGATGCGGTGCACCGGGCCCTGGGACCGTAAGCGGGCGTAGACCGGGTACGGGTCCCGGGTGAACGACTCACCCAGCGCGGCGAGGTCGACGTGAGTCATGCGGTGGCCACCTCAGCAGAAGGTCGGTTACGACCTCTCAGCATGGTGGCCCGTCCGCCGCCGGTCCAGAGGGACCCGGTCCGGCCCGGTGTTCGAGCGGTTCAGCCGCGGACGAAGGGCAGGACGTCCATCAGCGCCGCGATCTCCTCCTCGGCCGGCACCTGTCCGGTGAAAACGACGCGGTAGAGGAGGAAGCCGACCCAACTGTCGGTCAGGGTGGTGTGGGGCAGACGGGCGGTCCCCGGCCTTGTCGCCTCCGCCGCCCGGCCCGCCGCTCAGGCGCCGGTGCGCAGCCGGTCCAGGTACTCCTCGGGACGGGCGTACGGCGCGTCCTGCGCGCCGGGGCGGTGCAGGGTCGGACGGCCGTCGGGGTGCAGCCGTACGGTCGTGGTCGCGCGGCGCGGAACCGACGGGCGGGCGTCTTCCCGGGCGTCCTCCGGGTGCGGTGCGGCGAGCACCGGCACCGCGGCCGGGAACATGGTCAGCGCCTCGTCGGTGGTGGCCGCCGGGGGCCGGCCGGTGCGGTTGGCGCTGCTGACGTAGAGCACCGGGTGGTCCTCCAGCAGCGGGCGCACCGGCTGCCAGCGGGCGCCGAACAGCAGCATCCAGCCGTCCTTGGCGGCCGGGCCGGTCCAGTGCGGGCGCCGCGCGCCGGCCCGCAGCGGCAGCAGCACCGTGAGGTGCTCCTCGGACAGCAGGCGCCGGGCGAGCGCGCGGCCGTCGGGTCCGAGGTCCCACACGGGTTCGAGGACGCGCAGCGTTTCGGGGTCATGAGCCCACAGGGCCACCGGCTGATCCGCCGGCCGGCCCTTCGCCCGGTTCACGGCGGTCGCGCCGGTGGCGGTGACGACGTGGGTCAGGGGCGCCGGGTTGGGCAGGACCACCGCCCCGCCCGCGGCGAGGACGTCCCGTGCCTGGCCGAGGGTGGCCGGGGCGCGGGTCACCGGGCCGGGACCAGGGCTGGGACCGGGGCCGGGGCGGGTGCCGGTTTCGCGGGAATTCGCCGTCATGCAGGGCTCCGGGAACTGGGGAGCGCGCGGATCGCCCGCCGCGCTCTGTGTCTCGTCGTACGTCGTGGTGCCGTACGTCGTGATGTCGTACCGCGGGCTGTACGTCATCGGGTCGTACGTCGTCGGGTCCGGGGCCGGGTCGGTCCGCTCAGCAGATGCCGTCGCCCGGCTTGGGGTTGCCGAGGCCGAACAGCGGGCGCAGTCTGAGGCCCACCCAGGTGCCGGCCAGCGCGAAGGCGCCCCAGAGCCAGCCGCTCAGGCTGCCGGAGGCGATGCCCGCCAGGTAGGCGCCGATGTTGCAGCCGCCGGCGAGGCGGGCGCCGATGCCCATCAGCACACCGCCGAGCACGGCGGCGACGGCTGTGCGCCAGGGGATGCCGCGGTGCAGCGCCCAGCTACCGCCGAGCGCCGCGGCGACCGCCGCGCCGATCATGATGCCGATGTCGGTGAGGCTCGTCCTGTCCGCCAGCACGGGCCCGGCGAGCATCTGGGCGTTGCCGGGCTGCCGCCACCACGTCCAGTTCTCGGGGTGACCGCCGAGCGCGCCCACCAGTTCCGAGCCCCAGAGGCTGAACGCGCTGGTGACACCCCAGGCGCCGCCGGACACCAGCAGCACGCCCGCGCCGAGCACGGAGAGCACCAGCGCGCCGGCGACCAGCGGCCAGGAGCCGCGCAGGGCGCGGACGGCGGCGCCGCGGGCCGAGGGGACGGGTCCGAGCGGCGGCGGGTTGCGGCGGGCCTGGACCCGCCGCGAGACCAGGACGACGAGCAGCAGCGCGGCGATCGTCACGGCCCAGGAACCGAACCAGCCGATGTGGTCGGACAGGACCACCGGCTCCCAGGCCGGCAGGTCCTGCCACAGGTCGAACTGCCACGCGGCGAGCGTCGCACCGGCGATGAAGCCGAAGAGCGTCAGTACCACCGAGGTCTGGCCCGAGCCGACCGCGAAGAGCGTGCCGGAGGCGCAGGCGCCGCCGAGTTGCATGCCGATCGCGAAGAGCACCGAGCCGGCGAACAGGCCGACGCCGATCGTGCCGCCGGACGGCGCCGGCTGCGCGCCGAACAGTCCGGTGCTGGTGCCGATGACCAGCGCGAACAGCGTGGCGGTGGTGCCGAGCAGCAGGGCGTGCGCGCGCAGGCCGGTGCCGTTGCCGACCGCGACGAGCTGGCGCCAGGCGGAGGTGAAACCGAACCGGGAGTGGAAGAGGGTGACGCCCAGTCCGAGTCCCAGCAGGAGGAGCACGCCGGGCTTGGCGCCGTGGGCGGACCACACGTACGCGGTCAGTGCGACGGCCAGCAGCCCGGCCACGATCAGGGGGGTCCGCCGCACCGGGGGCAGGGGCGGCGCCTCGGGGCGGGCGGAGGAGGTGGGGGAAGGGGCGAAGAGGCCGGCGGGCGCGCGGGTGGGGGCGGCCGGCGCGGCGGGGGGCGCGGTGGTCACGGAATGTCTCCGAAAGGGGTGCACGGGGCGACGGGCGAGGGCTGGGCGGTCGGGCGGCGCGGACGGTGGCGCGGCCGGTACGGCGCTCAGCGGCGACAGAGGCCGTCGTCGACGCACCACGCCGAGTTCGCGAACAGCGCGAGGCACAGCAGTGGGGCGGATGCGGACATGCGGACGAATATACGGAACGGCCGACTCCGTAATCCACGCCGTCTCGCCATGCGGATGCGTTCGTGGACACAATCGGGCACGGTCGGGGACATGGCCGGGAACTCGTTCGGGCGCACACCTGCGCGCGGAGTGGAGCGGAGTGGACCTGACCGGTGTGCGGAGCGGGCGTGCGGAGTGGGTGCGCCCGCCTGTCAGACGCGGTCGAGGGGGCGGTGCGGCCCGCTCGGGAGTTCCGGCGTGACCGGGTCCCCGGGGCGCACGACGCCGCCCTCCTGCACCACGGTCATGATCCCGGCCTTGCGCACCACGTTGCCCGCCGCGTCACGGCCCACGACCTGCTTGAGCAGCCCGCTGCGGAAGCGGTCGATCTGCAGGCAGGGGTTGCGCAGGCCGGTGACCTCCAGCACCGCCGCGTCGCCCAGCCGCAGCAGCGTGCCGACCGGCAGAGCGAGCAGGTCGAGACCGCGGGTGGTGACGTTCTCACCGAGGTCCCCCGGCGTCACCTCGAAGCCCTCCCGTCCCAACTCGGCGAAGAGTTCCTCGGCGATGAGGTGGACCTGGCGCAGGTTGGGCCGGGTGGGGTCCTGCGCGACGCGGGAGCGGTGCCTGACCGTCACGCCGGCGTGCACGTCCCCCTCGACGCCCAGCCCGGCGAGCAGCGTGATGCTCTCCCGGTTCGGCTTGGTGAACGAGTACACGCCGTTGCTGCTGACCGCTGTCACTGTGCCGCTCATGTCTGACGACCCCCTCCTCGGCGCACCTGGTCCGCTCCCGACCCTAACGCGCGCGGGGGCGTACCGGGGGCGTGCGAATTGCGGAAGCCGCCGGGCTGGACTCTGATGAGAGGGCGGCTTCCGGTAACCGGAGGCCCGCGCCTCGCGCCGGTCCGGTACGCCGGCGTCCGCGGCCGCACCCATCCCGGAGGAGAACAGGCCATGCCCCTGTGCACGACGCGCGACGGAGTCGAGATCTTCTACAAGGACTGGGGCAGTGGACGCCCCGTCGTCTTCAGCCACGGCTGGCCGCTCAACGGGGACGCCTGGCAGGACCAGCTCAGGGCGGTCGCCGACGCGGGCTTCCGCGGCATCGCCCACGACCGTCGCGGTCACGGCCGCTCCACCCCGGTGTACGACGGCTACGACTTCGACACCTTCGCGGACGACCTGAACGACCTCATCGTCCACCTCGACCTGCACGACGTCACCCTGGTCGCCCACTCGATGGGCGGCGGCGAGCTGGCACGCTACATCGGACGGCACGGCACCTCGCGGGTCGCGTCGGCCGTCCTCCTCTCCGCCGTGACGCCACTGATGGCGCAGGGGCCGGACAACCCCGAGGGTGTACCGGGCCCGGTGTTCGACGACATCAAGGCCGGCATCGTCAAGGAGCGGTCGCAGTTCTGGCAGGACACCGCGGTCGGCTTCTTCTCCGCCAACCGCGAGGGCAACAAGGTCACCCAGGGCAACAAGGACGCGTTCTGGTACATGGCCATGCAGCAGACCATCACGGGCGGCGTCGACTGCGTGGACGCGTTCGGCTACACCGACTTCCGCGAGGATCTCCGGAAGTTCGACGTGCCGACGCTGATCGTGCACGGCGACGACGACCAGATCGTCCCGATCGACGCCACCGCGCGCAAGAGCGCCGAGATCATCCCGGACGCCACGCTCAAGGTGTACGAGGGCGGCTCGCACGGCATCGCGATGGTCGACGGTGACAAGGAGCGCTTCAACCGGGACCTCATCGAGTTCCTGAAGAGGTGACCGGGCGGCGCGCGTGCCGAGAGCCGGGCCTTCCGCGTGCGCGCCGCCGGTCCCGCCCCCACGCTGGTGACATGGCCGGAACGCTGCCCGTGATCGTCTACCCGCCCGACGACGAAGGCGCCCGGCGCGTGCGCGTGGACGGCGAGATCCTCGGCCGCGCGCACAGCGTGCGGGACGTCGCCCGGTTCCTCCAGGAGGCCGGCCTGCAGGGCTGGGACGAGATGGATGTGGTCCGGTCGCGGCTGATCGAGTGGCGCGGCGTCGGCCCCGACGAGTGGGAGCAGTGACCGGACGGTCCGTCCCCGGCGGTGGCCGGCCGCGGGCGGTGGGCGGTCCGCCGGGAACGCCGGCCGGGTGTCAGGCGGCCACCGCCGGTGCCGGGGCGACCAGTGGCGGGTTGAGGCGGGCGAAACCCTCCTGGCGCTGGTAGGGGAAGTGCGGGTAGGGCGCCGTACGACTGCTCGCGGCGTCGAGGCGGGCCACCTGGTCGGTTGTCAGCTCCCAGCCCACCGCGCCGAGGTTCTGCCGGAGTTGTTCCTCGTTGCGGGCGCCGATGAGGACGGAGGCGACGGTGGGCCGCCGGAGCAACCAGTTGAGGGCGATCTGCGGAACGGCGCGGCCGGTCTCCTCGGCGATCTCGTCGAGGGCGTCGACCACGCGGTAGAGGTGCTCGTCCTCGACCGGCGGTCCGTAGTCGGCCGTGTCGTGCAGGCGGCTGCCGGCCGGCAGGGGGTGTCCGCGCCGTATCCTGCCGGTCAGCCGGCCCCAGCCGAGGGGGCTCCAGACGACCGCCCCGAGGCCCTGGTCGAGCCCCAGGGGCATCAGCTCCCACTCGTAGTCGCGGCCGACGAGGGAGTAGTAGACCTGGTGGGCGACATAGCGCGGGTGACCGTGCTTCTCGGCGAGCGCGAGGGACTTCATCGTCTGCCAGCCGGAGAAGTTGGAGACGCCGACGTAGCGGACCTTGCCCGCGCGGACCAGGTCGTCGAGGGTGGAGAGGACCTCCTCGACGGGGGTGCCGGCGTCGAAGGCGTGCAACTGGAACAGGTCGATGTGGTCGGTGCCGAGCCGGCGCAGCGCGCTCTCGCACGCGGCGATCAGCCGTGACCTGGACGTGCCGGCGTCGGCCGGACCGTCCCCCGTCGGCAGGCCGGTCTTGGTGGACACGATCACCTGGTCCCGGCGGCCCTTGAGGGCCCGGCCGAGCACCTCCTCGGACGCGCCGTCGGAGTACACGTCGGCGGTGTCGAACATCGTGATCCCGGCGTCGAGGCAGATGTCCACCAGGCGGCGGGCCTCCCGGACGTCGGTGGTGCCCCAGGCCCCGAACAGCGGTCCCCGGCCGCCGAAGGTGCCGGCGCCGAAGCTCAGCGCGGGCACCTTCAGCCCGGAGGCACCCAGTCGCCTGTATTCCATGACCATGCGGACCACTCCTCAGTCTCTGCCACTGCACGCCACGCGTGCTTGGGTGCGCGCGTGGGGGGTGCGCCACTAACAGGACTCCCGTCCCGTTAGGATGTGGCCTCAAGGTAACAGAACCGAGCATCTAATGGAACGGGAGTCCCGTTATGACCGCGGAGGACGTCGAGCCGGGAACCGTCCGGCCAGGGGGGCGCACCGCGCGGGTGCGCACCGCGGTGCTGCGCGCCGCCGGCGACACCCTGGCCGAGCAGGGCTTGGCCGGACTGGACCTGGCCGAGATCGCACGCCGTGCCGGAGTGGGCCGCACCACTGTCTACCGTCGCTGGGGCACGGTGACCGGCCTGGTGGCTGACCTGCTCACGGACATGGCCGAACAGTCGCTCCCCCGCACCGAGACCGGCTCACTGCTCGGCGATCTCCAGGCCAACGCCCGGCTCGTGCGGCGCACCCTGGCCGACGCCCGGCAGGGGGCGCTGTTCAAGGCGGTGATCGCGGCCGCCACCGGCGAGCCGAGGACGGCCGAGGCGCTGCGCCGCTTCTACGAGATCCGTGTCGCGGAGTGGGCCCCCTGCGTCCAGCAGGCCGTCGACCGGGGCGAACTGCCCGCGGACACCGACAGCCACGAGGTGATCCGCGCGGTCTCCGCGCCGCTCTACTACCGCCTGCTGACCGGCGGCGACCCGCCGGACGAGACCGCCGCCGACCGAGCGGCCGAGGCCGCGGCGGCGGCGGCACGCGCGGGGGTGTTCGTGCGCACCCGACAGCGACGACCGGCACGGTGACTGCCGGCGGCGCGGCGGCCGGCCTACCGATGGCCGCTCCAAAGCGACTCGGCGAGCGCCGTCAGCCCTTTCCCCGTCGGTACCTCTTGATCTCGCGGTCCACGGCCCACGCGTCGCCCACCGGGCCCAGGTGGCCGAGTTTTTCGGGATTGAGGACCGCACGGACGGTCTGGATCCGCCCGTCGAGCACATCGAGGACCAGGACGTGCAGGATCTTGCCGTCCCGGTCGCGGAAGACCGCCCCGCTCTGCCCGTTGACCTCGCACGGCTCGAAGGTGACCTCGATCCCCAGCAGCCAGGGGATCGCCGTACCCAGCAGCCGGGCCACGTTCTCCGCGCCCGCGACGGCCCTGGCCAGTTGCGGGGCCTTGCCCCCGCCGTCCCCCATCATCTGGACGTCGGCGGCCAGCAGTGTGCGCAGCCCGTCGATGTCGCCGTCCCGCAGCGCGTCGAAGAACCGCGTCGCCAGTTCCTGCCGCTCCCGGCGGTCCGCCGCGTACCGGGGCCGACCCTCCTCCATGTGCCGGCGCGCCCGCACCAGCAACTGCCGGCACGCCGCCTGCGAACGCCCCACCGCCTCGGCGACGTCGTCGAACCCGAAGGCGAACACCTCCCGCAGCAGGAACACCGCCCGCTCAGCGGGACTGAGCCGCTCCAGCAGCAACAGCGCCGCCATGGACACCGAGTCGGCCAGCTCCACCGACCGGGCCGGATCCTCATAGGGGTCGCTCAGCAGCGGTTCGGGGAACCACGGGCCGACGTACTCCTCCCGCCGTACCCGCGCCGAACGCAGCACGTCGATCGAGATCCGGGTCACCACCGCCGACAGGAACGCCTTGACGGACGTGGGCCGGGCCGGCGAGCCGTCGTAGCGCAGCCACGTCTCCTGCACCGCGTCCTCGGCCTCGCCGACGCTGCCCAGGATCCGGTAGGCGATCGAGAACAGCAGCGGCCGCAGCTCCTCGAACTCCTCGACCTTGCCCACGCGGACCCCGTCCTCTCCGGCTCGCACCCATGCCCGTACCCCTGCTTGTGCTTGTGCTGTTACGTCCTTGCCGCAGCGCTCAGTGGAACTGGCCGGCCACGTAGTCACCGGCCGGCTGTCGGGTGATGATGTTCAGCCGATTGGCCATGTTCATGAAGGAGATCAGCACCACCAGGGCGGCGAGCTGCTCCTCGTCGTAGTGCTTGGCGGCGCGCCTCCACACCTCGTCGCAGACCCCGCCGCCCGCGTCCGCGGTCCGGGTCCCCTGCTCGGCCAGCTCCAGCGCGGCCCGCTCGGCCTCGGTGAAGACCGTGGCCTCGCGCCACGCCGCCACCAGGTTCAGCCGTACCGCGCTCTCACCCGCGGCGGCGGCGTCCTTGGTGTGCATGTCGACGCAGAACGCGCAGCCGTTGATCTGGCTGACGCGCAGCGCCACCAGTTCCTGCGTCTCGCCCGGCACCGGCGACTCCTTGAGCGCCTTGCCCGCCGGCATGACGTGCTTGAGGATCTTGCCGGCGAAGGGGCTGGCGAAGTAGTTCAGTCGCGCGTCCATGGTGTGCTCCTCTGCGGTCGTCCGTGTCTACACCCCCGAGACGAGACAGCCCCCGCCCCCTGTGACACACCCTCATGTGACCTGCGTCTCCCCACCCTCGGAGGGAACACCGGCGGCGAGGGGTGCGAACGGCCGAACGCCCGGCGGCGGGCGCGCCCGCGCACTGGTAGTCCGTGAGAGGCGCGCCGGAGGACCGCTCCGCGCCGGGCCGGATACCCGCGCGTGCGGCCAGGCGGCCGCAGCGGCACGGGCACGGGCGACGGGAGGGACAGGGCGATGGCAACCACGGTGGCCGAGGCCGGCACCGGGACGGGACCGGCGAGTCTTCGACTGCCGGGAGTGGTCCTGGGTGTGGGGCTGGGCGGGTTCGTCGACGGCATCCTGCTCCACCAGATCCTCCAGTGGCACCACATGCTCACGAGTACCGACCACGACCGCGTCGGCGTCCGGTACTACGACCCCGGTACCGTCTCCGGTCTGCGGATGAACACCGTGTGGGACGGTATCTTCCACACCGTGTGCTGGCTCGCGGTCCTCCTCGGTCTGGCGATCCTCTACTCCCGGGTCACCCGCCGGCGGCGCGCGGTGTGGACCTCCCGGGTGCTGTGGGGCTGGATGCTGGCCGGCTGGGGCCTCTTCAACCTGGTCGAGGGCGTGCTCGACCATCACGTCCTGGGCATCCACCATGTGTACGCCGGCGCCGACCAGCTCTGGTGGGACCTCGGGTTCCTCGCACTGGGCGTCCTGCTGCCGGCCGGGGGCTGGCTGCTCCGGCGCGGCGGAAAACCCTTCGACACCGCCACCGACACCGACACCGCCACCGGCCCCTGTCCGTACCCCGGACCCGGACCCGGCCCCGACACCCCGGCCGCCCGGCGACCGGCCCGGGACACCTGATGCACCCGCACCCGTACTCGCACCCGTACTCGCACCCGCACCCTTCCCCTTCCCCTTCCCCCGCCGGAGTGGACCTCGTGTCGCCCAGGTGCGGGGCGGCGCGGAGATCATGTACTACGGCGGGGACATCGCCGAACTGCTGCTCGCCGCGGCTCTGGTGTCGACCTGGCGCCCCGGACGCCGCTCCCGCCCGGCCCGTCCCCGGACCCTTGGGGCCACCCGGTGGCTCACGGGCGCATCGCCGGCTGGTCCTCGCGGCTGAGCGGTTCGCTCACCGGGCCGTGCGGGCCGGAGGCGACCACGACGAACGGCCACACGGACTGGGCGAAGGTCACCACGCGTTCCGCCGCTCCCGCGGCACCGTGGCGCTGCATCTCGAACAGGAACCAGGCTCCGCCGACGGTCATCGCGGCGGTCGCCGCGAGCGCGGGCGCCGGTCGCAGGGCCCACGGCGCGGCGGCGACGGCGCCACGTGCGGCCAGCACCGGCCACACCGCGAGGAGCGTGAAACCGATCACGACCGCCGTGCCGTGGCGCAGGGAGCCCCCGCTGGCCGGCGCGGGGAGCATGACCACCATGAACGCCGCCACCCCGCCGCCGCCCAGCGCCACGCGTCCGGCGGCCGACGCCGTGCGCAGCCCCCAGGCGGTCAGCAGATGGCAGCCGCCCAGGACGAGGAACGCCCCGGTCATCGCCCAGTAACCCGGTGTCCCGTACGCGCCCAGGACGCTGATGGTGTCGCTCACGGGGTCGTAGCCGGGTCCTTCCAGCGCGCCCCCGACGGTCCAGCCCGCGATGAGCGCCAGGGGCGCGCACCCCGAGGAGAGCAGCACCCATCTGGGAACGATTCGCATCGGGCCACCATAAAGCGACTGATCATTCCCTCACGGCGCACACGCGGGGCCGCCGGGTGCCGGTCAGGGGCGCCAGCCGTACTGCGGGGGGATGCGCACGTCGCCGCCGAGTTCGCGGGCCGCGCGCCGGGCCCAGGTGGGTTCGCGCAGGAGCTGGCGGCCGATCAGTACCGCGTCGGCCTCGCCCGCGGCGAGGATCTTCTCCGCCTGGGCGGGGTCGTCGATCTCGCCGACGGCGGCCACCGGCATCTCCGTCTCCCGCCGGATCCGGGCGGCGAACGGCACCTGGTAGCCCGGGCCGACCGGAATGGTCACGCCGGCCGCGTTGCCGCCGGTGGAGACGTCCATCAGGTCCACGCCGTGCTCGGTCAGTACGCGGGCGAGCGCGACGGTGTCGTCGGCGTTCCAGCCGCCCTCGTCCAGCCAGTCGGTGGCGGAGACACGGAAGAACAGCGGGAGGTCGTCGGGCCACACCTCGCGTACGGCGTCCACGACCTCGACCGCGTAACGGATGCGGTGCTCGAAGCCGCCGCCGTAGGCGTCGGTGCGACGGTTGCTGTGCGGGGAGAGGAAGTTGCCGATCAGGTACCCGTGGGCGCCGTGTATCTCGATGACCTGGAAGCCGGCGGCGAGCGCCAGCCGGGCCGAGGCGCGCCACCGGTCGAGGCTCGCGTGGATCTCCTCGACGGTCAGCTCGTGCGGGGCCTTGAGGCCGGGGTAGGGCACGGCGCTGGGGCCGACCGGCGTCCAGCCGTACTCCTCGGGGCCGACCGGACGGTCGCCGTTCCAGGGCTGTCCGGTCGACGCCTTGCGGCCGGCGTGGGCGAGCTGGATGCCCGCTACGGTGCCCTGGCTCTTGAGGAAGCCGGTGACGCGGCGCAGCGCCCCGGCCTGCGTCTCGTTCCACAGGCCCAGGTCCTGGGGGGAGATGCGGCCCTCGGGTGAGATGCCGGTGGCTTCCAGGACGATCAGTCCGGTGCCGCCCGCCGCACGGGCGCCGTAGTGCTGGAAGTGCCAGTCCGTGGCCACGCCTCGGGACAGGCCCTCGGGGGCCGCCGAGTACTGGCACATCGGCGGCATCCACACCCGGTTGGGCACGGTCACCGAGCGCAGGGTGTAGGGCTCGAAAAGGGCACTCACGGACAAACTCCCGTCGATCCAGGGGGACGGCACCTAGGTACCTGTAGTGGACAACAGTACCACTTCGAAGATACCCGCTGATGCAATAACACGCGTACGCAATCAATCACAGCGTGCCCCACGAAGAAAACCCCCGAATACCGCACGGCTGTTCGGAATAGCGATGGAGGCCCTCTTCACCCTTCGGGCCTTTCACCTCCGAATTCCGTACTCACCGAAGCGGGCCGGGAAAAGCCATTCGACTGACCGGAAACGGCTCTGCAGATAAGCGGGCAAAACATCTAACCTTATTCGAAGCATGCTCAAAAGGGGGACTGATGGGCACACACGGCTGTAAAGCCATGCCTGCGGTGAACAGAATTCCGAACCTATTCGAGCGCCCGTCCCACGCGGCAACGCGGGCGCCGCTCTCCCACGGGGTGACCGATGGTCTTCCGGACGCCGAGGTACTCGCCGTCCTGGACGCCGTGTCTCCGCGGAGCCGCACATGACCGTGGGTGTCTTCCTCGTCGACGACCATCCCCTGTATCTCCAGGGGCTACGGGCCGCCCTGGGCGCCGGCGACGACTTCGCGGTGGTCGGGGAGGCGCTCAGCGGGAAGGACGCGGTGGCGGCGGTCGCCAGACTCGGCCGCAGCGTGCAGGTGGTCCTCATGGACCTGCGGATGCCCGGCATGTCCGGCGTGGAGGCGATCCGGGCCATCACCACAGGCCCCGGCGGGCCGGCCGGCCACCGGCCGAGGGTGCTCGTGGTCTCCATGTACGAGGACGACGACGAGGTCGTCGCGGCGCTGCGCGCGGGAGCCCACGGCTATGTGGCCAAGGAGGCGTTCCGGGACGAACTGCTGCGGGCGGTACGGACGGTGGCCGAGGGCGGCGCGGTCTTCAGCCCCGCCATCGCCGAACGGCTGGGCACCTACTTCTCGGCCATCCACGACTTCCCCGGCCGCCTCGCCTTCCCCCAGCTCACCAACCGTGAACGGGAGATCCTCGACCTGCTCGCCCGCGGGCAGACCAACCGTCGCATCGCCCGTCACCTGGTGCTCTCGGAGAAGACCGTACGCAACCACGTCTCGCACATCTTCGCCAAGCTGCAGGTCGGGAACCGGGACGACGCCGTGGTGCGGGCCCGGGACGCGGGCCTCGGCCTGTGACCCGGGCCCCAGGGCCCGCCCGGCGAAGCCGCGCCCCGCCCGCTCACCCCGGGCCGGGCGGGGCGGCGGTCACCAGCCCCGACTCGTACGCGGCGATGACCAGTTGGGCCCGGTCCCGGGCCGCGGTCTTGCGCAGCAGGTGGCTCACGTGCGTCTTGACCGTGGCGAGACCGAGGTGGAGCGTCTGCGCGATCTCGGTGTTGGACAGGCCCCGGGCGATGAGGGCGAGCACCTCGCGCTCCCGGTCGGTCAGTTCCGGCAGCAGCGTGGGGCCGGGCCGCACCGGGCCGGGGCGCCGGGCGAACTCGGCGATGAGCCGCCGGGTCACCGAGGGGGCGAGCAGTGCCTCGCCCGCCGCCACCACCCGGATGGCGGCGAGCAGGTCGCCGGGCGGGGTGTCCTTGAGCAGGAAGCCGCTGGCGCCGGAACGCAGCGCCGCGTACACGTAGTCGTCCACGTCGAACATGGTGAGGATGAGGACCCGGGTGTCCCGGGTGGCCTCGCCGGCGCAGATCCGCCGGGTGGCCTCGATGCCGTCCACCCGGGGCATCCGCACGTCCATCAGCACCACGTCGGGCCGGGTGCGCAGGGCGACCTCCACCGCCGCCTCGCCGTCGCTCGCCTCCCCCACCACCTGAAGACCGGGTTCGGAGTCCACCAGGACGCGGAAACTGCCCCGCAGCAGCGCCTGGTCGTCGGCGACGACGACCCGGACCGCGCCGCTCACGACGCCCCTTCCCCGGGGCGCGCGCCCACCGGCTGGTAAGGGAGGCAGGCGCGCACGCGGTAGCCGCCCGAGGGCCCCGGTCCCGCGGTGAGGGTGCCGCCGTAGAGCGCGGCGCGTTCACGCATGCCGATCAGTCCGTGGCCGCCGTCGCGGCCCGGCGCCCCGCCCGGCGGCGGGGACCCCGCGCCGTCGTCCGTCACCTCCATCCGCACCTCCCGTCGGCAGGTGCCGCGTCCGTCGGTGGTGACACGGACCGTGCAGCGCGCCGGTCCGGCATGTTTGATCACGTTGGTCAGTGCCTCCTGGACGATGCGGTAGACCGACAGCTCCACGCCCTCGGGAAGGTCGCCGGCGTCGCGTACCTCCAGGTCGACGTCGACACCGGCGGTGCGGGCGGCCTGGGCCAGCTCGGGCAGCCGGGTCAGTCCCGGCGGCGGCAGCAGCGGGCCGGGCGCGTCCGTGTCCGCGCGCAGCACGCCCAGCATCCGGCGCATCTCGGTGAGCGCCGCGCGGCTGGTGCCCTCGATGACCCGCAGCGCCTCGCGCGCCTCCTGCGGACGGGTCTCGGCCACATGGTTGGCGACCGCCGCCCTGACCGCGATCACCCCCATGCTGTGCGCGACCACGTCGTGCAACTCCCGTGCGATGTGCAGCCGTTCCTCGTCCACCGCGTGCCGGGCGAGGTGCTCGGCGTGGAGTGCCGCCGCGGCCCGCCGCTCCCGCACGCCGCGCCCCACCGCCCAGGCCCCGCCGACGGCCGCCCACCCGAACAGGACCAGTCCGGGGCCGTCGAGCCACCAGTACGGCGCCGACGACAGCTCGGTGCCGACCAGCGCGGACAGGCCGAGGACACCGGCCGCGCACCAGGGCGTCCAGCGGCGCTCGGGGCCGGTCACGGCGACGGTGTACAGGGCGAGGGCGACGGCGACGAAGGGGTCGCGGACCTGGTCGAGGAGGACGGAGGTCACCGTGCCGGTGAGGACGACGGCGAGCACGGGCACCGGGGCGAGCCGGCGCACCGCCAGGGGCAGCCCGGTCACGGCGACGAGGAGGAGGGTCCCCCAGGGCGGCAGAACCACCGCCTCCGGCACCGCGGCCGGGGTCCGCGCGACCCTGCCGATGCCGAGGACCGCGAGGTAACCGACGGCGGCCAGCGCGTCCAGCAGGACCAGTTGGCTCCGGCTCGCTCGGCGGGGGAACACGGGAATCGGGCCGACGGCGTGCACAGCGCCGACCGTACACCGGGCGCCGCGGCGCCCGCGTCACCCCGAAGGTGGTCAGACCGGGGTCTCGGCCCGCCCGCCGGTCTCCACCCGTTCTCCACCCACGGGTCGAGATCACGAACCAACCCGTGGGCCGACGCGCCGGGGGCGGCCCGCGGGCCACCATGGCAGACATGATCGAACTGCGGGAGCTGACGAAGCGTTACGGGGAGACCGTCGCCGTCGACGGGCTGTCCTTCAGCGTGCGGCCGGGCCGGGTGACGGGCTTTCTGGGGCCGAACGGGGCGGGCAAGTCGACCACGCTGCGCATGATCCTCGGGCTGGACCGGCCCGACGGCGGTGAGGCCCGGATCGACGGGGACGCCTATCCGCGACTGGGGTATCCGCTGCGCCGGGTGGGGGCCCTGCTGGAGGCCAAGGCGGTGCACGGCGGCCGGACGGCCCGCAACCACCTGCGGTGGCTCGCGCAGACCAACCGCCTGCCGGCCCGCCGGGTCGACGAGGTGCTGGACGAGGTCGGCCTCACCGGCGCCGCCCGGCGGCGGGCCGGGGGGTTCTCCCTCGGCATGGCCCAGCGGCTGGGCATCGCCGCGGCGATGCTGGGCGACCCGCCGGTCCTGCTGTTCGACGAACCCGTCAACGGGCTCGATCCCGAAGGCATCGTCTGGATCCGGGAGCTGATGCGGCGGCTGGCCCGCGAGGGCCGGACGGTGCTCGTCTCCAGCCATCTGATGAGCGAGATGGCGCTCACCGCCGACCATCTCGTCGTGATCGGGCGCGGCCGGCTGCTGGCGGACACCGGGATGACCGACTTCGTGGCACGCCACTCCCGCAGCTTCGTCCGGGTGCGTACTCCGCAGGCCGAGGCGATGCTCGACGTGCTGGCCCGGCAGGGCGTCGAGGTGGTCGCGGCGACGGACGGCACGCTGGAGGCCCAGAACACCTCGGCC
Organism: Streptomyces ziwulingensis; assembly: GCF_039542605.1. NCBI lineage: Bacteria > Bacillati > Actinomycetota > Actinomycetes > Kitasatosporales > Streptomycetaceae > Streptomyces > Streptomyces ziwulingensis. The sequence goes on along the minus strand of NZ_BAABIG010000025.1, from coordinate 101,530 downwards.
GCCGCCGTCGGCGACCTGGCCGCGCGGCACGGGCTGACGGTCCATGAGGTCTCCACCCAGTCGGCCTCTCTGGAGCAGGCGTTCATGCGGCTGACCGCGCAGGCGGTGGAGTACCGCGGGGCCGGGGCGGCCGTGCGCGCGAGCGGGGAGGACGACCGATGACGGCGCGGGCATGGGCGGTGGTCACCGCCGAGTTCACCAAGATCCGTACGGTGCGCTCCACGCTGTGGACGTTCGTGCTGACGTTCCTGGTCTCCGCCGGTATCGGGCTCGCGCTGGGGCTGGCGGTCGCCCACAGCTTCGACGGCCGCACGGCCGAGGAGCGGGCTTCCTTCGACCCGGTGTACACCGGCTTCCAGGGCATGGTGATCAGCCAGATCGTGCTGCTGGTCTTCGGTGTGCTGGTGGTCGCGAGCGAGTACTCCAGCGGCACCATCCAGCCCTCCCTGACCGCCACCCCGAGACGCGGCCTTTTCTACGCCGGCAAGATCGCCGTGGGGACGCTGCTGGCCGCCGCGGTCGCGCTGCTCACCTCCTTCGTGACCTTCTTCGCCGCGCAGGCGGCGCTCGGCGCGCACGGGGCCGGGTGGGGCGACCCCGAGGTGGCGCGGGCGGTGTGGGGGACGGCGTTCTACATGACGGCGATGTGCGCGTTCGCCATGGGGGTGACGGCCATGCTGCGCAGCTCGGCGCTGTCGCTGTCCGTGCTGATCCCGCTGTTCTTCATCGTCTCGCCGATCCTGAACGCGGTCCCGAAGGTGAAGTCGGTGGCCCGCTTCCTGCCCGACCGGGCGGGCATCGTGCTGATGAGGGTCGTCGACCGGGACGACATGGCCGCCTACAGCGTCTCCACCGCGGTGGCCGTCCTGGCGGTCTGGACGGTGCTGGCGCTGGCCGGCGGCTATGCCGTGCTGCGCGTGCGGGACGCGTAGGGACCCGGCCGGGGCGCGAGCGGCGCGGAGCCCTACAGGAGCCGCGCGGGGTAGGGGAAGGCGTCGAAGGCCGCGTCCATCTGGCGCGCGGTGCGGGCCTGCCAGGAGCGGACCAGGCGTTCGCCGGCGTGCCGGGGCGTGGGCGGGTTGTTCCGGTCGGCCGCGGGCCGCATCAGCGACTGGGTGGCCCAGCCCAGCCCGATCAGGGGGTCAAGCTCCGTCCAGCGGCGGGCGGACACGTCCAGCAGGGTGGCGGCCCGGATCACGGCGTGCCAGAAGTGCCAGGACCGGGTGGGTTCGCCGCCCGGTCCGTTGTTCATCATGTGCACCTTGTTCGGGTCCGGCATGCGCGGGTCGTACAGGCTGCCGTCGCCGAGCCGGACGAACGCCCAGGGCAGCAGCGCCGGCCGGACCCGGTAGTAGGTGTCGATGAGTTCGAACTGGAGGCGGGAGAGCACGGCGAGCGCGTCGCGCGCCGGGGCCATGACGGAGCGGTAGGCGCCGGGGTAGGTGCCGTTGGCGCGGCTCTCCTCGTACCGCTCCAGGACGGTCAGGTCGGAGCCGCCGGCCACCTGGTCCAGCGCGGTGTAGGCGTCCTTGACCTCTTGGGTGAGCACATAGGCGAAGCGCTGCTCGTAGGCGTACCAGAACTCGTTGGCCCGCCGGTCGCCGCGCATGCCGGGCACCGGCGGGTAGCCGCCGCCCTCCCGGGCCGCGGCGGCCGCTCCCTGTGCTCCGGCGCCGGCCGCCACGGCCGCGGCGGCGCCGGACAGCAGCACCCGCCTTCTGTTCCACTCGGCCATCCCTGACCACTCCTTCGGCTCGTCGTGCCCACCGGGCGGGGCGGTCGGTGCCCCGCCCGGGACAGATGCTGGCCTGCCGGGCGCGCCGCTGGACAGGTGCCCGCGTCCGATCCGGGACCGGAACAGGACATGGTGCCCAGGAACCCAGGCGCGGGGGCTGCCTACGGTGAAGGTCCGACGGAGACGGTGGCGCGACCCGGCCGGTCGGCGGACCGCCGTCTCCTCAAGAGAGAACAGAACAGGGGACTGACATGGAGACGTACGACGAGATCTACGAACCGCCGGAGCTGGTCGAGGTCGGGGAGTTCGCGGAGCTGACGCTGGGTGTGCCGTGGGGCTGCCCGAGCGACATCCCCGGCTGGAACACCCCGTGGGCCTGCTGACCCTCTGAGGCCGGTGCCGCCCGACAGATGACGCGTCTGGGCGGTGACGGGCGGCAAGCCCGGCACGCCGGTGCCTCGGCGCCCGGCAGGCCGGAGCGGCCTCCCGTCACCGCCTTCTCGTCCCTGACTTCCCGGTGCCGCCTCCTCGTCCCCGCTTTCGCTCCCCGCCTTCTCGTCTCCGTTTCCTCGTCCTCCTTCGCTCCCCGCCTTCTCTTCTCCGTTTCCTCGTCCCCCTTCGCTCACCGCCTTCTCGTCTCCGCCTTCCCGCCCCCGGTCTCCCCGCCGGGCCCGCGGGTCCCGGATGGCGGGCGGGGGCCGTCCGCCGTCCACGATGCCCTGGGAGGGGTGTGCGATGACCGCCACGACCGAGCCCGGCGCCCCGGCCCCGGCGCGCCGCCCGACCGGGACCCGGTGAGCGATGGCGTTCCTGGTCCTGCCCGACCGCGAGGGCGCCCGCGCGCTGCTCGGTGACGCCGCGCCGGCCGGTGCGCGGACGGTCGACCATGTCTCCGGCCGGCCCTGGCTGGTGGGCGACTGGGCGCCGGACGAGTGCACGGTGGTCACCGCCGGGACCCGCCGACTGGTGCTGCTCGGCGCCGTCCGCGTCGACGTGACCGCCGCCGAACGCGCCCTGGCCCGGGCGGCCGCACCGCACGCCCTGGACGGGTTCGCGGCCTCCCTGCCCGGCTGCTTCCACCTCGCGGCCTCCTTCGACGGCCGCTGCCGTGTGCAGGGCTCGCTGTCCACCGCGCGGCACGTCTTCCACACCGACGTCGCCGGCCTGACGGTGGCGGCCGACGCGCCCCACCCGCTCGCCGCGCTCCTGGGCCGCGGACCCGACGCGGACGTACTCGCCGCGCGGCTGCTGACCCCGCTCGCCCCGTGGCCGCTGAGCGAGGACTGCGTGTGGCCGGGCGTGCGCGCGCTGCCGCTCGGGAGCTGGCTCGGCCTCGGGCCGGACGGGCGGCACCGGATCCACCGCTGGTGGCGGGCGCCCGAGCCGCACCTGCCGCCGCACCAGGCCGCCGTCCGGGTACGGCAGGCGCTGCGGGCCTGCGTGGAGACCCGCACACGGGGCCGCGACACGGTCAGCGCCGACCTGTCGGGGGGGATGGACTCCACCACCCTGTGTTTCCTCGCCGGCGCCACCGGGACGCGGCTGGTCACCCACCACTGGCTGCCGCTGGACGCCGCCAACGACGACGACCGGTGGGCGGTCCGGGCCGCGGCGCTCCTGCCCGGCGCGGCGCATCTGCGGCTCGCCCCGGACGAGGGGCCGGCCTGGCTCGAGCCGCTGCCCGGCCAGTACGGACCCGAGGACGTCCTGGAGGGGCCGCTGCCCTGGCACCGCAACCGCTCCCGCATGGAGCACACCGCGCGGCGCGTCGCCGCCGAGGGCTCCCGGCTGCATCTGACCGGCCTGGGCGGGGACGAGCTGTTCTCCCCCACCCCCACCTACCTGTGGTCGCTGGTGCGCAGGCGTCCGGTGCGGGGGGTGGCGACGGCGGCGCGGGCCCGCGCGCTCAACCGGTGGCATCTGCGGGACACCGTACGGGCGCTGGCCGACGGCCGGTCGTTCGCGAGGACACTGACGCAGATGGCCGCACGGCTGCAGGCGCCCGCTCCGGGACCGCACGAGCCGCCGATGGGCTGGAGCGGGCACCCCAGGATGCCCGCGTGGGTCACCCCGGGGGCGGCGGACGCCGTACGCGGGCGACTGCTGCGGGCCGCCGCCGGGGCGGAGCCACTGCATCCGGACCGCCTCCAGCACCAGGTGCTGGAGAGCGTGCTGCTCAGCGGCGGCGCGCTGCGGCAGATGCGGCCGGCGATGCGGCGCGCCGACGTGAGCTGGGAGGCGCCGTTCCTCGACGACCGGGTGGTCGAGGCCGCGCTGGCGGTCCGGATCGAGGACCGGGCCGCCCGCGACCGCTACAAACCGGTCCTCACCGCGGCGATGCGCCCCGACGTGCCCGCCGAACTGCTGGGCCGCCGCACCAAGGGCGAGTTCAGCGCGGAGATCTACGCCGGGCTGCACGGCGGGCGCGGAGCCCTGCTGGAGCTCTGCGACGACCTGCGGCTGGCCCGGCTCGGCCTGGTCGACGCGGACGCCCTGCGCCGCGCCCTGCTCGCGCCGAAACCCGAGACCCGGCACCTCTCCCCGTTGATCAACACGCTCGCCTGCGAGGCGTGGCTGCGCTCCCCGAGCGCGGACCGGCCACGCAGGCAGCCGGCAGGAGATCCACGATGACGTTCGCACCCGCCCCCGCACTCGCACCCGCCGGCGCGCAGGCACTCGCCGGCGCGCCGCGCCGGCCCGGACCGGTGGGGGCGTCATGACCATGCCTGTGGCCGCGGAGTCGCCCGTTCCGCTGCGCCGCCGCGAGCGGGTCACCGCCCGGCTCGCGGTGGCCTTCGCCCGGCCGCTGAGCGGGCTGCCGCCGCGCAGGCTGCGGCGGGCGCTGGAACTGGCCCGCCGGGGTGCCCGTCCGGCCTCCGCGGACCGGGCGCTGCGCGCGCGGCAGGCCGTCGTCACGGTCAGCGCCCGCTGCGCCGGACAGGGCTGTCTGCAGCGGTCGGTCGCGACGGCGCTGCTGTGCCGGCTGTACGGGAGGTGGCCGGACTGGTGCACCGGTGTGCGGGTCCAGCCGTTCCGCGCCCACGCCTGGGTCGAGGTCGACGGCCGGGCGGTGGGCGAGAGCGGGGACACCACGCTGTTCCGGACGGTGCTGAGCGTGCGCGCCCGGAGCGGCCGGTGAGCGCGGTGCGGGCCGAGGGCCTGAGCAAGCTGTACGGGGAGCGGGCCGCGGTGGTGGGACTGGACCTGGACGTGGCCGACGGGGAGATCTTCGGCTTCCTCGGCCCCAACGGCGCGGGCAAGTCGACCACGATCGGCATGCTGTCGACCTTGGTGCGTCCGACCCTGGGGCGGGCGTGGATCGCCGGGCACGACGTGCTGTGCGACCCGCGCGCCGTGCGGAGCAGGATCGGCCTGGTCTTCCAGGAGCCCTCGCTGGACGAGGAGCTGACGGCGGCCGAGAACCTGCGCTTCCAGGCCGAGCTGTTCGGCCTGGCCCGCGCCGAGGCGCGCCGCCGGATCGCCGCGCTGCTGGAACTGGTGGACCTCACCGCGCGCCGGGACGGTCTCGTGCGGACCTTCTCCGGCGGCATGCGGCGCCGGCTGGAGATCGCGCGGGGGCTGCTGCACGCCCCCCGGGTGCTGTTCCTGGACGAACCCACCACGGGGCTCGACCCGCAGACCCGTGCCGCCATCTGGGAGCACCTGCACCGACTGCGCCGAGAGCGCGAGCTGACCGTGTTCCTGACCACCCATCACCTGGAGGAGGCGGAGAACTGCGACCGCATCGCCATCATGGACGACGGCGAACTGGTCGCCGAGGGCACTCCCCGGGAGCTGAAGGCGGTCGTCGGGGACGACCTGGTGGTGCTGCGCACCGGTGACGACGCGGCGGCCGCGGCGGCGGTGCGGGCCTCCTTCGCGGTGGCCGCCGAGGCCGGTGCCTCGGGGGTGCGGATGCGGGTGCCGGACGGCGCGGCGTTCGTGCCCCGGCTCTGCGCCCGGCTCACCGTGCCCGTGCACGCCGTGACCGTCGCGCCCCCGACGCTGGACGACGTGTTCCTGCACTACACCGGCCGCTCCATCCGGGAGGCCGACAGGGGGCCGGTGTCGCCGGGCGACCTGGCCACGAGGAGGTGAGGGCATGTCCCGTACCGGTACGTCGGTTTCGCCCGCCGTGCCTGCCGCGGGCCGGGCGCCCGAGGCGGACCCGGCCGGGCGGCGCGGTGGCCGGCTGGTCCGGGAGGCGCGGACCGTGCGGCTGATGTGGCGGCGCGAGACCATCCGGTTCGCCCGCAACCGGCTGCGCGTCGCGATGGGGCTGCTGACCCCGCTGATGTTCCTGCTCATCCTCGGCACCGGACTGCAGTCGGCCGCCGACGGCTTCGACCAGTACCGGGCCTTCCTCTTCCCCGGCGTGCTGCTGATGGCCCTCCAGGCCCCGGCCATCGCCGTGGGCGCCTCCATCGTCTGGGACCGGCAGTCGGGGTTCCTGCGGCAGGTGCTGGCCGCGCCGCTGAGCCGGGGCTCCATCCTCGTCGGCATCTGCCTGGGCGGCGCCACCAGCGGGACCCTCTACGCGGCCTGTGTGCTGGTCACCGCCCCGGTGGTGGGCGTGCCCTACGGCCCCGGTCTGCTGCTCGTCCTGCTGGAACTGGCTTTGATCGCCTTCGCCTTCACGGCCTTCGGGGTCGTCGCGGCGGTCACCATCAGCCGGCCGGAGACCTTCCAGATCGTCATCGGCCTGGCCATGATGCCGCTGCTGTTCCTGTCCGGGGCCATGTTCCCGGCGGGCGGGCTGCCCGGCTGGCTGGGGGCGGCGGTGCTGCTCAATCCGCTGACGTACGGCGTCGACGCGGTACGGCGCGCGATGCCCGGCGACGGGGTGGTCACCTACGGCGACAGGGTCACCGGCCCCGAGCCCTTCGGCTGGGCCCCGCCGGTGCTGCTGGAGGTGGGGCTGATCGCCCTGCTGGGCCTGGCCGCCGTGACCGTCGCCGCCCGGCACTTCGCCCGCAGCCGGTAGCGGACGCCGGAAGGAGGGACGGAGGCGGCGGCGGGGTGGCGGCGGGAGGTCAGCGCAGGGTGCGGCCCGGCAGGTCGGCCGGGGTGCGGCGGACCGTGCACCACGGGCAGCGGTACCGCTCGGGGTGGGTGCGGCGGTGCCGGTCCGGGGCCAGGTCCGGCCTCGCCAGTTCCGCGAGCAGGTCCGGTACGTCCGCCGGCGACACCAGGTCACGGGTGGCCCGGCGCTCCGAGCACAGCGCGAAGGCGCCCCGGCCCGCGCCGATCACCACCACGGCGGCGGCGAGGTCCCGCGCGTCGTCCAGCAGCGGCGCGATCAGCCGGTCCAGCTCCAGGGGCCGGCCGGCGGGGAACGGCAGCCGTACGAGGGCGAGGCCCGGGCGGCAGGTGCGCAGGAGCTGCCGGGCCGCGGTCACGGCACGGCGGACGCGGTCCGCGCTCTCCCCGGTGTCCGCGCCGTCCCCGGTGCCCGCGCCGTCCCCGGCCGGGTGTCGCGCCGACAGGTCGGCGCGGTCCGCCGCGCTCGCGGTGGTGCCGGGGCCGACCACCCACACGGTGGAGCGTCCGCCGTGCCGCCCGGACGCCTCCCACCAGGGTCTGGGGCCGGGCTCGGCCTCCCAGCGGGCCTCGAACCCGGTGGCCCGCAGCGCGGCGAGCCGGGGCACCCGGGCGACCGACCGCCGGGTCAGCCCGGCCATTTCGAGCACCAGCACCGGCCGGGTCACGGTGCCGTTCCCTCAGGGGCGGCTTCCGGGCGCGGGGCGGTGCCGGGCGGGTAGGGGAAGGAGCGGAAGTCGTGGTCGAGGCGGCGCACCGGGCGCGGCAGCCACCGGCGTTCCAGCCGCCGTACCGTGCTCGCGGGCAGCGGCGGGTTGGCCTCCTGCTGATGGGGCCGGGCCACGGTCTGCGCGGCCCAGGCGAAGGCGTTCATCGGGGCGAGCACGCTCCAGCGGAGGCGGTCGATGTCCAGCAGCATCATGGCCCGCATGAAGACGTACCAGGTGTGGTAGCCGCCGGGCGGGTCCCCGCCCATGGTGTGGATCCTCGACTTGCGGCGCGGGTCGTACAGGACGCCCTGGCCGAAGTAGCCGAAGGCGTCCGCCAGGCCGCGGGTGTCGTGCCGGTAGCAGCGGTGGGCCACGTCGAGCTGGGCGCGGGAGAGCACGGCGAGCGGCGCCCTGATCGGCGCCACGTGGGCGGTGAAGTTCTCCGGGTAGCCGGCGGACCCGCGCAGGGTGCGCCAGGTCTCGTAGAAGCTCGCCTCGTAGTCGTCCCCGAGGTGGCGGGCGATCGCCTCGTAGGCGGTCCGCAGTTCCGGTGCGATGCGGTAGAAGGTGGCCTCGTCGAACCGGTACCAGAACTCGTTGGCCCGGCGGTCGCCCAGCATGCCGGGTACGTCCGGGAGTGCGGGGCCGGCCGCGGCGACCGCCCCGGCGCCGCCCCGGGCGACTCCCGCCGCCACCGCTCCTCCCGCCAGGGCCGCGCGCATCACATGCCTTCTGCCGATCGTGCTCACCGGGTCAACTCCTCGCTGATGTCGTAGCTCTGGATCCAGGACACGTCGTCGACCGGCGACGAGGCGGTGTCCGGCCGCCGGGGGTCCATCCGTTCGGTGCCGCCGTCGCGGGTCGCCAGCAGGACGCGGGCGGTGTGGGGTGCGCGTAGCGCCTCGTACCGGCGCAGGGCCCGCCGCGGGTCGGTGCCGGGCGCGTGCCGCAGGTGGTGGGCGAGGGCGACGGCGTCCTCCAGAGCCTGGCTGGCGCCCTGCCCGTGGTGCGGGAGCATGGGGTGGGCGGCGTCGCCGAGCAGGGTGATCCGGCCGGTTCCCCAGCGGGCCAGCGGCTCCCGGTCGTGCAGGGCCCAGCGGCGCGGTCCGTTCGCGGCGAGGGCGTGGACGAGCCGCCGGGCGTCCGGGTGCCAGCCGCGGAACGCCTCCTCCAGCGCGGCCGGGTCACCGGGTGCCGTCCACGACTCGTCGGGCGGATGCGGGCTGGGGACCACGGCGACGCAGGTCAGCAGCCGGCCCCGGCGGACGGGGTAGCAGAGCAGCCGGGCCCGCTCGCCGGCCCAGACGAGGATGTGTCCGGGCGGCAGCCGGTCGAAGGGTTCGGCGGGCAGTACGCCGCGGTAGGCGCCGCGTCCGGAGAAGCGTGTCGTCTCCGGTCCGGTCAGCGCCCGGCGCACCACCGAGTGCACGCCGTCGGCGCCCACCAGGATGTCGGTCTCCTCGGGGCGGCCGTGGGCGAACTCCAGCCGTACGGGGCCGTCGCCGTTCCGGCCGGTGCGGCGGAAGCCGGTGAGGCGGCGGCCCCGTCGCAGTTGTCCGTCGGGCAGTTGGCGGGCCAGGAGGTCGTGCAGGTCGGCGCGGTGCACGGTGTAGTGCGGGGCGCCGAACCTGGCGGCCCAGGACCGCCCCATCGGCTGGGTGAACAGGGTGGCGCCGGTGTTCCAGGCCCGCACCTGGAGGGCGTCGGGGCGGTCGGCGACGGCGCGCAGCCGCTCGCCGAGGCCGAGTCGGTGCAGCAGCCGGGCGCCGTTGGGGCCGAGGTGCATGCCGACGCCCACCTCGCACGGGCGCGCGCTCTGTTCGTGGACCGTGACCCGGCAGCCGGCGCGGTTCAGTGCGAGGGCGGCGGCCAAGCCGCCGATCCCCCCGCCCACCACGGCCACCCGCGTCTGCGCCGAAGCCATCCGCCCCCTCCGTCCCCCGGATGCCGCCAAGCTAGTCGGCCCCTGGTCCCGGGTGCCTGGGCGCCGCGTCCCGGTCGCGTCCCGGCCGGGTCCCGGCCGGCCCCGCGTGGTCTTCCACGTGGAGTACACGGATACGTTCGGTACACAGACGAATTGCGTGAGCACGTCAATCTGTTACGTCCATGGCCCGGCAGCCGGGACTCGCCAAAGTGCGCGCCCCGGCCTGCTCCACGGCATTCGACCGGGCCAGGGCGGCATCCCCGCCGGGACCGGGCCGGCGTAAGCAACTCGCAAGCCGCGCAAGCCACTTGCGCGCCGTGGCGCCGTACATTCCGAGCCGTTGACAAACGTGTGACGCGCTAGAAACCTGATGACGCGGTTTCCGCAAAAACTCGACTGTCCCGCTCAATTGGCGTGCATGGCAGAACAGAGGACCCCATGAGATGGAGACCCTTCGGCCGCCGGTCCACGATCGGCGCCGTCCTCGCAGGGCTCGTCACCGCCGGCCTGGTGCCGCTGACCCTGGCCGCCCCCGCCGGGGCCGCCCCGGCGCCCGAGCAGGCCGCCGCCGACGTCAACCTGGCGCTCGGCCGGCCGGCCACGGCCGGCGCCTCGCACGGCGAGTACCCGGCCCGCAACGTCACCGACGGCGCCCAGGCGTCCTACTGGGAGAGCCCCGCCGGCTCGCTCCCCCAGTGGGTCCAGACCGACCTGGGCGCCACCCGGAACGTCGAACGCGTCGTACTGAAACTGCCCTCCGCGTGGGAGGGCCGCACCGAGACGCTGTCCCTCCAGGGCAGCACCGACGGTGCCGCCTTCCGCACCCTCGACGCCTCGGCGGGACGTGTCTTCGACCCGGCCGGGGGCAACCGCGTCGCCGTGGACCTGGCCTCCCCCGCCGAGGTGCGCCACGTCCGCGTCCACGTCACCGGCAACACCGGCTGGAACGCGGCCCAGCTCTCCGAACTGGAGGTGTACGGCGAGGAGGGCACCTCGGAACCGCCGCCCGCCGGCACCGACCTGGCCCGCGGCAAACCGGTCGAGGCCACCTCGTCCGTGCACACCTTCGTCGCGGCCCACGCCACCGACGGCTCCACCTCCACCTACTGGGAGGCGGCCGGGCACCCCGCCGACCTCACCGTGAAGCTGGGCGCCGACGCGGACGTCACCGGTGTCGTGGTCAAGCTCGACCCGGACCCGGCGTGGGGCGCCCGCACCCAGGCCGTCCAGGTGCTGGGCCGCGCCTCCTCGGCGACCGGCTTCACCTCGGTCCGGGACCGGACCGACTACTCCTTCTCCCCCGCCACCGGCAACACCGTGACGATCCCGGTCGCCGGACGCTGGGCGGACCTGCGGCTCAGGTTCTTCTCCAACACCGGCGCGCCCGGCGGTCAGGTGGCCGAGTTCCAGGTCGTCGGCACCGCCGCACCCGCACCCGACCTGGCCGTCACCGGCCTGACCTGGTCGCCCGCCGCGCCCACCGCACGGGACGCGGTCACCGTGAACGCCACCGTACGCAACTCGGGGACCGCCCGGTCCGCCGCGACGACGGCCGACGTCACCGTGGAGGGGACGGCCGCCGGCAGCGCCGCCGTGCCCGCCCTCGAACCGGGCGCCTCCGCCCAGGTCGCGGTCGCCACCGGCAGCCGCCCGGCCGGCAGCTACTCCGTCTCCGCGGTGGTCGACCCGCGCGGCACGGTCCCCGAACTGGACGACACCAACAACAGCCGGACGGCGACGGACCGGCTGGTCGTCACCCGGGCGCCGGGCCCCGACCTGGAGGTCCGCTCGATCACCAGCAGCCCCGCCGACCCGGCGGTGGGCGCGCCCGTCTCCTTCACCGTCGCCGTCCACAACGGCGGCACCACCGCGGTCCCGGCCGGTTCGGTGACCCGCGTCCAGGCCGGCCCCACCACCCTGGACGGCACGACCGGCCAGGTCGCCGCCGGTGCCACGGTCGACGTGCCGATCAGCGGCACCTGGACCGCGACGAGCGGCGGCGTCACCCTCACCGCCACCGCCGACGCCACCGGCACCGTCGCCGAGACCGACGAGAACAACAACGTGCTCGCCAAGCCGGTCGTGGTCGGACGCGGCGCCGCGGTGCCCTACACCGAGTACGAGGCGGAGGACGGCCGTTACCAGGGCACCCTGCTCTCCGCCGACGCGCGGCGCACCTTCGGGCACACCAACTTCGGCACCGAGTCCTCGGGCCGCCAGTCGGTACGGCTCGACTCGACCGGTCAGTACGTGGAGTTCACCTCCACCACGCCCGCCAACTCCGTCGTGGTGCGGGCCTCCGTCCCCGACGCCCCGAGCGGCGGCGGGGCGGACGCCACGATCAGCCTCTACGCCGACGGCGCCTTCGTCCAGAAGCTGACCCTGTCCTCCAGGCACAGTTGGCTGTACGGCAGCACCGACGACCCGGAGGGCCTGACCAACCGGCCCGGCGGTGACGCCCGCCGGCTCTTCGACGAGTCCCACGCGCTGCTGTCGAAGACCTTCCCGCAGGGCACCCGGTTCCGGCTCCAGCGTGACGCGGGTGACTCGGCGGCGTTCCACGTCATCGACCTGATCGACCTGGAGCAGGTCGCGCCGCCGGCGGCCAAGCCGGCCAACTGCACCTCCATCACCGAGTACGGGGCCGTCCCCGGCGACGGGCTCGACGACACCGGCGCGATCCAGCGGGCCGTCACCGCCGACCAGAACGGCCAGATCTCCTGTGTGTGGATACCGGCCGGGCAGTGGCGCCAGGAGCAGAAGATCCTCACCGACGACCCGCAGAACCGGGGCCAGTTCAACCAGGTCGGCATCCGGGACGTCACCCTGCGCGGCGCCGGCATGTGGCACTCCCAGCTCTACACCCTCACCCCACCGCACGAGGCGGGCGGCATCAACCACCCGCACGAGGGCAACTTCGGCTTCGACATCGACGACAACACCCAGATCTCGGACATCGCCATCTTCGGCTCGGGCACCCTGCGCGGCGGCGACGGCAACCAGGAGGGCGGCGTGGGACTCAACGGCCGCTTCGGCAAGAACACGAAGATCAGCAACGTGTGGATCGAGCACGCCAACGTCGGCGTCTGGGCCGGCCGGGACTACTCGAACATCCCCGAGCTGTGGGGCCCCGGCGACGGCCTGGAGTTCACCGGTGTCCGCATCCGCGACACGTACGCCGACGGGATCAACTTCGCCAACGGCACCCGCAACTCCACCGTCCACAACTCGTCGTTCCGCAACACCGGCGACGACGCGCTCGCGGTGTGGGCCAGCAAGTACGTGAAGGACCCCTCGGTGGACGTCGGCCACGACAACCACTTCCGCAACAACACCGTCCAACTGCCCTGGCGGGCCAACGGCATCGCGGTGTACGGCGGTCACGGCAACACCATCGAGAGCAACATCGTCTCCGACACGATGAACTACCCCGGCATCATGCTCGCCACCGACCACGACCCGCTCCCCTTCTCCGGGCAGACCCTCATCTCCGACAACGCCCTGCACCGCACCGGCGGCGCGTTCTGGAACGAGGACCAGGAGTTCGGCGCCATCACCCTGTTCGCGCAGGGACAGGACATCCCGGGCGTGACCGTCCGGGACACCGAGATCCTCGACTCGACGTACGACGGCATCCAGTTCAAGACGGGCGGCGGCGCGCTGCCGGGCGTGCGGATCACCGACGTCCGCATCGACAGGTCGAACAACGGCTCCGGCATCCTCGCGATGAGCGGCGCCCGGGGCAGCGCCATCCTCACGAACGTCACCATCACCGGCTCCGCGCAGGGTGACGTGCTGATCGAACCCGGCTCGCAGTTCACGGTCAGCGGTACGCCCCAGACGGTGGCCGCGGGGCGCGAGCCCCGCTGACCTCGCGTCCCCGAGCGGCTCCGCCCACCGGACCGGCCGCACGCGCCCAGGGGCGCGTGCGGCCGGTCCCGGTCATCCGGCGTCGCCCGCGAGGCCGGGCCGCAACTGCCGGACCGCGCGCCGGCAGTCGGCGGGCGCGGAGCAGACGAGATAGCGGATCTTGCTGGGGTCCCGTCCCATGACCGCGGCGGTGTCACCGCTGCTGTAGCCGAGCAGGCAGTGCAGGACGAGCGCGTCGTGCTGCTCGGCGGCCCGGACGGCCAGCGGCGGCGGCAGCGGGCGGCTCTCGTGCACGCGGGTGCTCAGCAGCGACCACGCGCGGGCCGCCGGGTTGGGATGGCCGACGATCTGCGCCCAGGTCACGGCGAGTTCGCCGAGCATCTCGCGGACCAGCCGGTGGGCCCGGCCCTCGGGGAGGTGGGCGCGGGCGTAGTCCAGCCAGCGGTCCCGGTGCAGGGCGCAGAACGCCTCGAAGGCCGGGGGCAGCGCGGGCGTGAGCGGGGACTGGGACCGGGGCCACGCCGGACGGGCCGCGCCGCGGCGCTGCGGGACGACGGCGGGGCGCGGGGCGACGGCGGTGGGACGGGCGGTGGGGGCGCAGGTGGCCTGCCTGACGGCGGGTGGGCTCATCGCGGAACCTCGGCAAACGGACGGTGGACGGTGAGGTCGGCCGGCCGCGGTGGCGGTCCGGCGGCCGCGGCGCGGGCCGCGTTCCACAGCGGGCGCAGCGGCTGGGCTTGGGCGTGCAGGGCGTGGGCCAGTTCCTCGACGTCCTCCCAGGCGGGCAGGGCGACGCCGCTGAGCATGCCGGTGATGACACCGGCGCTGAGCCGGGTGCGCGCGCCCAGGTCGCCGGTGGCCGGACGCGCGGCGGCCAGGTGCAGACCGCGCAGGGCGGCGGGGAGTCCGGCGCGGGGCGTGGGCACCCGGCCGCGGGCGCCGGCCCACAGCGGCTGGATCTCCGCGGGGTCGCCCCCGCACGCCTCGGTGAGGGCGCGTGCCACCGTCCAGGACGGGCAGCGTTCGCCGCTGAGGACGCGGGAGACGTAGGAGGTGGAGATCGCGGTGTCCTCGGCGAGCCGGCGGTAGGACTTGCCGCTCAGCCGCTGGAGCTGCGTCAGGGCGCGGGCGAGGACCTCGCCGGGGCCGGCCGGTATGCCGTCCGGCTCCCTCGCCCGCGACGGTGGGCCGCCCGCCTTGCGGGCGTCGGAGCGGCGCTGGCGCGGGATGCGCACGACGGCGGGCCCGCCGCCGGTCTGCGGCGTCCGGGCCGGGACGGGCCGGGTGCGCGGGCGCAGCGGGCGGCTCGCCATGCGCCTGCGCACGGCCTCCGCGGAGAACTTCCGGGTCAGTTGGTCGGGGGCCAGGCTGAGTGCCCGGGCGATCTCGGCGTTCTTCCACCGCTGGTCGCGGGCCTGCTGCACCAGACCGGCCTTCAGGTCCTCCAGGTCCTGTTCCACCACCCGCAGCAGGGCCAGCGCGGCCAGGGGGGTGCGGGTGCGGGTCAGGCCGCGGAGCCGTTCGACGGTGCGGACCAGGTCGTCGGCGACCTCGTCGGAGAAGCGGTCGTGGGCGATCGCGTCGGGCGTGGGGTCCTTCTCGCGGGCCCGGCGGTAGGCGCGGCCGCAGACGTCGTTGCAGTAGTGGCGGGGGCGGCCCGAGCCGCCGGGGCGGTCGATGGGCCGTCCGCAGTCGGGGTTGAGGCAGTGGGCGGGCCCCGGGTCTTTGAGTGTCATGGCTGTGTGCGTCCCTTTCGGGCAGGTGCTGCCGGCGAGGCGGGTCGCGGAAAATCGAGGATTCCGGCGGAAACCGTCCGCCGGCGAGCCGTCGCTTCCGCGCGGGTGACAAGGAGGCGAAGCCGGCCGGTCGGCCGCCGGGCGGCGGGACGGACTCGCGCGCCCGGCGGCCGACGGCCCCTCAGGTGGTGCTGAGCCGCCGGTAGCGCAGGTACGAGCGGCGGGTGGCGGCCAGCAGGAGGCAGACCGCCGCCGCGGCGAGTTCGTACGCCTCGGGCCGCGACACCAGGACGACACCCAGGACGGGGGCCGCGATGAACGCCCCTACCTGCATGTTGACTTCCTTGTCACGCAGAACGCGGGTTTCAACCGGGCCCACTTGCGGGATGTTACGGTCGAACCGCTTGGGCCGGTACGGATCAAGTCGTCGGCCGAAGCCGGAGTTCTGGTCAGGAGACATTGCCACTCCTCGATCGGAAACTGAGTTGAGTTGGACCCCGGTCTGGTGTGCCGCCGTGCCGGGGTCCACTCGTGTGTGGGGGGACGCTACCCGCTCACCCAAACCCATGCCTACAACTACCGTGCGTAAATGGCATGATTGCGATTACCGGCGCTTCCTCGCCCGCACGGCGGCCACCTTCTGTCTCCTCTCGCTCAAATTCGGTCCACTTCAGCTCCAGAACGAACGCGAGCACCACAACGACCGGGGGACACGGCCGCCTCACCGCTCTCACTCCGCGTGACCGGCCCTTTCCGTCCCACGACCTCCGGGCGCACCAGCCGGGCCCGCCGCTTAACCTGTTCCCGTGTCAGCCAGCCGTCCGCGTCGCGTGGCCGTCCTCGTCCTGGAGGGCGCCAAACCGCTCGATGTCGGCATTCCCGCCCAGGTGTTCAGCACCCGCGCGAGCATGCCGTACGAGGTGCGGGTCTGCGGTGCGGCGCCGGGTCTGGTGACCGGCGGTGACGGCCTGTCGTACCACGTGGCCGACGGGCTCGACGCGCTCGCCCGGGCCGACATCGTCTTCGTCCCGGGCTACCGGTTCCCGGACCGGGAGGACCCGCCGCGGCCGGTCGTCGAGGCGCTGGTCGCCGCCCACGGGCGGGGCGCGCGGCTCGCCGCCATCTCCACCGGCGCCTTCGCCCTCGCCGCCACCGGTCTGCTGGACGGCAGGCGCGCCACCACGCACTGGCACTACACCCGGGCGCTCGCGGCGCGGCACCCGCTCGTGCGGGTGGACGAGAACGTCCTCTTCGTGGACGAGGGCAGCCTGCTCACGTCGGCGGGCGCCGCCTCCGGCATCGACCTGTGCCTGCACATCCTCCGCGGCGACCTCGGGGTGGCCGCCTCCCATCACGCGGCCCGTCGCCTGGTCGCCGCGCCCTACCGCAGCGGCGGCCAGGCGCAGTACGTGCCGCGCAGCGTGCCCGAGCCGCTCGGCGAGCGGTTCGCCGCCACCCGCGAGTGGGCGCTGCACCGGCTCGGCGAGCCGCTGACGCTGGAGATGCTCGCCCGGCACGCGGCGGTGTCGCCGCGCACGTTCTCCCGGCGCTTCGTCGAGGACACCGGGTACACGCCGATGCAGTGGGTCATGCGGGCCCGCCTGGACATGGCCCGCGAACTGCTGGAGCGCTCGCAGCGCGGCGTGGAACAGATCGCCGCCGACGTCGGCCTGGGCACCGGCACCAACCTGCGGCTGCACTTCCAGCGGGTCCTCGGCACCACGCCCAGCGACTACCGGCGCACGTTCTCCCGGGGCGAGTAGCCGGGTGGCGGACGGCCGGCGGCAGGTGGCGCGATACTTTCGAACCCTGGCGTTCGCGCCGCTGTCACCGGGCGTCGCCGCGCGCGAGCCTGGGGGTGACACGGAAGGGACGTCACTCATGACCCGCATCGCCATCAACGGCTTCGGCCGCATCGGACGCAACGTACTGCGCGCACTCCTGGAGCGCGGCAGTGCCCTGGAGGTCGTCGCCGTCAACGACCTCACCGAGCCCGCGGGCCTCGCCCGGCTGCTCGCCTACGACTCGACGGCCGGCCGGCTCGGCCGCCCCGTGACCGTCGACGGGGACACCCTCGTCGTCGACGGCCGCCGCATCAAGGTGCTCGCCGAGCGGGAGCCGGCCCGGCTGCCCTGGGCCGAGCTGGGCGTCGATGTCGTACTGGAGGCCACCGGCCGTTTCACCTCGGCGAAGGCGGCCCGCGCCCACCTCGACGCGGGCGCACGGAAGGTCCTCGTCAGCGCCCCCTCGGACGGCGCCGACGTCACCCTCGCCTACGGCGTCAACACCGACGCCTACGACGCCGGGCAGCACACGATCGTCTCCAACGCCTCCTGCACGACCAACGCGCTCGCGCCGCTGGCCGCGGTCCTGCACGAGCTGGCCGGCATCGAGCACGGCTTCATGACGACCGTGCACGCCTACACCCAGGAGCAGAACCTCCAGGACGGCCCGCACCGCGACGCCCGCCGGGCCCGCGCCGCCGCCGTCAACATCGTGCCGACCACCACGGGCGCCGCCAAGGCGATCGGCCTGGTCCTGCCGGACCTCGAAGGCAAGCTGTCCGGCGACTCGATCCGCGTGCCGGTGCCGGTGGGCTCGATCGTCGAACTCAACACGACCGTCGCCCGCGACGTGACGCGCGAGGACGTGCTGGCGGCGTACCGCACCGCGGCCGAGGGGCCGCTCGCCGGTGTCCTGGAGTACTCGGAGGAGGCGCTGGTCTCCTCCGACATCACGGGCAACCCCGCCTCGTCGATCTTCGACTCGGCCCTCACCCGTGTGGACGGCCGGCACGTCAAGGTGGTCGCCTGGTACGACAACGAGTGGGGCTTCTCGCACCGCGTGATCGACACGCTGGAGCTGCTCGGGCGGGCCTGACCCGGCGTCACCCGCCCGGCCCCGCGGCCGTGGCGGCGCCTGGCGGCCGGGGGCCGGAACGTGGTCGGCTGGGCGGTGGGCCGTGCCCGTCACGGCCCCGCCCCGCCCCCGCCTCCGAGGAGGAGCAGCATGACCGCCGACCACCGCCGTGCCACCGACGTCCTCGTGGTGGGTGCCGGGCTCGCGGGCCTCGCCTGCGCGCTGGACCTGTGCCGGGCGGGCCGGCGCGTGACCCTGCTGGAAGCGTCGGACGGGGTCGGCGGCCGGATGCGCACGGACCGCCTCGACGGGTTTCTGCTGGACCGCGGCTTCCAGGTGTTCAACACCTCGTACCCGCAGGTCAAGCGACGCCTCGCGCTGCCGGACCTGTGGCTGCGGCCGTTCACGCCCGGGCTGCTCGCGCACACGCCGGACGGGATGCTCCGGCTGGCCGATCCGACCCGGCGGCCCGGGGCGGCCGGGTCGCTGCTGCCCGGGCGGGTCCTGTCCGCCCGGGACCTCGCCGCGCTCGGGGCGCTCAGCGCGCGCGACACCCTGCTGCCCGCCGCGGCCCTGCGGCGTGGCGCGGACCGCACCACGGCGGCCGCGCTGGCCCGGGCCGGGGTGTCGGCGTCCGCCGTCGACCGCGTCCTGCGGCCCTTTTTGGCCGGGGTCTTCCTGGAGGACCGGCTGGAGACGTCCGCCCGCTTCTTCCACCTGGTGTGGCGGAGCATGGCGCGCGGCACCCTGTGTCTGCCCGCCAAGGGGATCGGAGCGGTCCCCGAGCAGCTCGCCGGGGAACTGCCCGAGGGAGTGCTGCGCCGGGAGTCGCCGGTCGCCGGGGTGACCGGCGAGGGCGTGGTGCTGGCGGACGGCCGGGAGCTGGGCGCCGAGGCCGTCGTGGTGGCGACGGAGGCGGCCGCGGCGGCCCGGCTGCTGCCCGGCCTGAGCGTGCCGGAGACCCGTACGGTGACGACGTACTACCACGCCGCGCCCGCGTCGCCGCTGGCCGAACCGACGCTGGTGGTGGACAGCACTCTCACCGTCCTGAACACCGTCGTGCTCAGCGAGGTCTCCCCCACCTGCGCCCCGCCCGGCACCGCGCTCGTCTCCACCTCCGTGCTCGGCGGCGACCGCCCCGGCGGCGAGGAGGCCGTCCGCGGCCGGCTGGCCGAGCTGTACGGCACGGACACGGGCGGCTGGCGGTCCCTCGCCACGTACACCGTCGAGGGGGCGCTGCCCGCGATGACACCGCCGTGGCCGCTGATCCGCACGACCCGCCACACGCCCGGCCGGTACGTCTGCGGAGACCACCGGGCCACCGGCTCGGTGCAGGGCGCGCTCGCCTCGGGCACCCGGGCCGCGCGCGAGGTGCTCGCCGGCCCGGCGGGACGCTGAGCGGCGGGCTCCGTGCCCAGGGGGGCGGTGACCGGTGTGCGGGAGCGGCCGGTCAGCTTTCGCGCAGGCGGGCGGCGCGGCCGCCCTCGCCCAGCAACCCCGTCGCCTCGAACCGCCGGTCGGCGGCGATGCGGGGCAGTTCGCGCCGCGACAGGGCGGTGACGACGGGCGGCATGGCCGCGCGCACGAGCTGGGTCGAGCGCAGCCAGCCGGGCACGTACACGGTCGGGCGGCGCCGCTCGACCGCCCGGGCCAGCCGGCCGGCCACATGAGCGACCGGGTACACCTTCCGGGCGGGCGGCGGCATGTGGCCGCGCAGCTCGCGCAGTACGGCGTGCTGGTCCGCGTCGCGGATCATGTCGGTGTCGGTCCAGTTGATGTAGGCGAGGGCGACGTTCACGCCCCGGTGGGCGACCTCGGCGCGCAGCGCGTGGGCGAACGACTCGACGCCGGCCTTCGACGCGCAGTAGGCGCTCATCAGCGGTGCCGCCCCGATGGAGGCGAGCGAGGCGACCTGGAGCAGGTAGCCGCGGGTGGCGAACAGGTCCGGTAGGAAGGTCCGGGCGGTGACGGCGCTGCCGATGAGGTTCACCTCCACGACGCGCCGCCAGGTGGCGGGGTCGGACTCGGCGAACGGCCCGCCCTCGGCGACGCCCGCGTTGGCGACCACCACCGACGGGGCGCCGAACCGCTCCCGGATCCCGGCGGCGGCCCGGGCCATGCCCGCGTCGTCCGTGATGTCCGCCTCCCAGCAGCAGGACTCCCCCGGCAGGGCGTCCCGGACCCGGGCGAGCGTGGCCTCCTCCCGGCCGAGCAGGGCCACCTTCATGCCCCGCCCGGACAGTTCGTGGGCCAGCGCCGCGCCGAGGCCCCGCGCGGCGCCGGTCACCACGGCCGTCCGGCCGCGCAGCGGGCTCGCTTTCACCGGCATGCGGCGCCTCCTCGTGACCGTCGGCCCCTTCGGGCCTCCTGTGCTGACCACGGTAGGCGCGCACGGCGCGCACGGCCCGTTCAGGCCTCCCGGCGCAGGGGAACCGGCAGCCTTCGCCGGGTCCCGTCGGACCCGGTCAGAGGTCGGAGTCGATGCCGGTGACCACGGGGGGTCCCAGCGGGGCGCTGCCCCCGTCGAGGCCGATGTCCGCCAGCGCCGACTCGGCCAGCTCCCGGGCCTTCTGCTCCGCCTGCGGGCCGCTGTCCGCGTCCACGGTGAGCCGCACGGTGAACGTGCTGTCGTCGTTGACCGTGAGGACGTCCAGGTCCTCTTCGTCGCCCAACTGGGTGTGGTGCGGGTCCGCCGGGCGCAGGGCACGGGCCAGCTCTGCCCGCGTCCCCTCCTGCGCGCCCTTGGTGAACGTCCCCGGCACCGAGATGACGTACGTCGTCATGGCACTCCTCCCTCGGTTCTCCTCCTGCTACCCCGCTCGGGGCGGCACGATCCCCGCCGACCCGTCATTCCCCCGTCCGGCGCCGGACGGGGGAACCCCAGGGCGGGCCGGGGCGCCGGGGGCGGGTTGCACCTGGGCGGTGAATGCGGGACGGTTGCCGGAAGACATCTATTGTCCAGGGACAGGAAGGTGGTGGGGTACGCCGTGCGTGCCCCCGCTTGTGAGTGCTGCTCGCGCTACTTCTGCAAGCCCGCGCGACGCCGACACGGCCGTCGGCGCGACGTGGGGTGACGCCCCCTGCCCCGTGCTGGTCGTCGACCGGCACGGCGGCCTCGTGGAGCTGAACGAGGCCGCCAGACTGCTCCTGCCGGGCGTGACCGGCGGCACGCCGCTGGACGACGCCGTACCGGCCTGGCTGTCCGACGCCCACCGGCGCCTCTCGTGTCCGGCCCCGGTGCTCCCCGGCGCCCGGCGGGGCGGTCCGGCCGCGAACCCGGCCGCCACCCCGCCCCCCGGCCCCTCCCGCGGCCCGTCCGCCGGGAGCATCAACGACCGTCTCTACGAGGCGCACCCGGCCACCTCCCCCGGCGGCGACGTGGTGTGGTGGCTGATCGACGAGACCGACCGGCGCCAGGCCGAGGCCGCCCTGCGCGGCGCGCAGGAACGATCCGAGATCCTCTCCGAGGTCTCCAGCGCGCTGCTCTCCACGCTGAACATCCGGCGCTGCATGGAGGTCGCCGCGTCCCTCGCCGCGAAGCACTTCGCCGAGGCCGCCGTGCTCGTCGCACCCGGGCAGGGGCGCCGCACACCGCTGACCCACGCCCGGCGCGGCGGGTCCGTCACCCAGGTCATCCGCCAGGTCGACACCCTGACCGTGCCCGGACTGACCGAGGCGCTCCAGGGGTTCCCGCCGGTACCGGCCCGCTGGATCAATCCCGCCGACATCCCCGACTGGGTGATCCCGGAGGACTTCGCCGGACCGGTCGGTTCGGTGCTCGTCACCCCGCTGCCGGGACACGGCGTGCCGGCCGGCGCGCTGATCCTGCTGCGCTCCGGCACCGAAGGGGTCTTCACCGAGGGCGAGGAGGTCTTCGCCCGCCTCTTCGCCGCCCGCGCGGGCGCCGCGCTCTCGGCGGCCCAGCTCTACACCGAACAGGCCGGCATCACCGCCACGCTGATGCGGGAGCTGCTGCCGCCCACCCTGCGCACCGTGCACGGGGTCGAGTTCGCCGGCAGCTACCGCTCCTCGAAGGACCACGAGCGGGTCGGCGGCGACTTCTACGACGTGCACCCCGGTGACGATCCCACGCAGGAGACCCTGGTCGTCCTCGGGGACGTGGCGGGCAAGGGCCTGGAGGCGGCGGTGCTGACCGGCAAGATCCGGAACACGCTGCACGCGCTGCTGCCGCTGTCCGGCGACCACGAACGGGTGCTGCACCTGCTCAACGGGGCGCTGCTGACCTCTCATCACACCCGCTTCGCCACCCTGGTACTGGCCTCCGTGCGGCGCCGGGCCGGCCGGGTCCGCCTGCGTCTCACCAGTGCCGGCCACCTGCCGCCACTGATCGTCCGCCGTGACGGCAGCGTCGAGGAGGTTCCCACACGCGGGACGCTGGTGGGTGCCCTGCCGCAGGTCAGCGCGGCCACGGTGGAAACGGTCCTCCAGCCGGGCGAGACGTGCGTGCTGTACACCGACGGCATCACGGAGGCGCGCGGCGGGCCGATGGGCGACCAGTTCTTCGGGGAGCACCGCCTGAAGCGGGCCCTGGCCGAGTGCGCCGGGCTGCCGTCGGAGGCGGTGGTCGAGCGGATCCAGATGCTGGCCGCGCAGTGGCTGCGGGCCGGCCGCCACGACGACATGGCCGTCATCGCCGTCAGCGCCCCGAGGAACGGCCCGCTGTCGCTCGTCGACGGACCTTCGGACACCGCGGGGCGGACCGGCCTCGGCGGACTTCATGACCGCGGGAACAGCAGGAGGTACGCGTGAGTCCGCCCGCCACGACAGCCGAGCTGCGCGACCGGCTGTGGGCCGCGGTGGCCGACGGCGACGAACAGCGGGCGGTGGACGTCGTCCACGGCGGGCTGTCCGGCGGCGCGAGCCGGGAGACGCTGCTGCTGGACGTCATCGCGGCGGTGCAGGAGAAGGTGGGCGTCGAATGGGCCGCCGACCGCATCACGGTGGCACAGGAGCACGCCGCCACCGCCATCAACGAACGTGTCATCGCCACCCTGGTCCCCGGTCGCCGGACCGGCGACGGGGACGACGTCCCGCTCCGGGGGCGGGTGACGGTGAGCTGTGTGGACGGCGAATGGCACGCCTTCCCCGCCCGGCTGGTCGCGGAGGTGCTGTCGCTGCGCGGCTGGCGGGTCGACTACCTCGGCGCACAGACCCCGACCCCGCACCTCGTCGCCCACCTGCACCGCACGGTGCCCGACGCGGTGCTGCTGTCCGGGTCGATCGCCACCCATCTGCCCGCCGCGCACGCCGCCATCACCGCCTGCCAGGCCATCGGGGTCCCGGTCCTGGCCGGTGGCCGGGCCTTCGGCGCCGACGGCCGGTACGCGCGGTCGCTGGGCGCCGACGAGTGGGCTCCCGACGCCCGGAGCGCCGCCGCCGCGCTCGACGCCGGGCTCGGCCGTCCGGACCCGGCGGCGGCCCGGCAGCCGGTGGACGACCTGCCGCACCTGGCCGACCAGGAGTACACGATGGTCGTCCAGTCACGGGGCCAACTGGTCAAACAGACCGTGCTGGACCTGGAGACCCGCTTCCCCGGCATGCGCGCCTACACCGACGCCCAGCGCGAGCGCACCGCCGAGGACATCGCCCATATCGTCGACTTCCTCGCCACCGCCCTCTACCTGGACGACGCCGAGGTCTTCACCGTGTTCCTGAGCTGGACCGCCGACGTTCTCGACGCCCGGCACGTCCCCGCCCACTCGGTCGTCACCGGTCTGGACGTCCTCGCCGACCAGTTGCGCGACTTCCCCCGTACTCTGGACCTCCTGCGGGCGGGGGCCGCCGTTCTCGACCGCCGCCCCGCCTCCGACGTCCCAGGACCCCACACCTCCGTATGAGCGAGCAACCGCCCACCGAACTCACCGTGACGTTGTCCAGCGAGCCGACCCGGCTGACCGTGCGGCTGTCCGGCGAACTGGACCACGACACCTGCGACGACCTGGTCGACGCCGTCACCGCCCGCATCGCCGGGGTGACGCGGCTGCGAGAGGTGCGCCTGGACTTCCGCGACCTGGAGTGGATCGACTCCTCGGGCCTGTCGGCCCTGCTCATGATCCACCGGCACACCAGCGCGGCCGGCGCCACCCTCCGCCTGGACCACCGCCCCGCGGTGCTGGACCGCATGCTGCGCCTCACCAACGTCCTGGACCACCTCACCGCGCCCGCCGCCGCGGGGGGCGCGGGGGCGGGCGCGGGGGCCGTGGCGGACGACGAGGTCAGCGGGGCGGGGTCGATCGGCTGACCGGAGCACGCCGTGCTGCCGGCCGGGCTACTGCTACTGCTGCCGGAGCACCTTGTCGGTCATGTCGGTCACCTGTCCGGCGGGCGGGGCCTCGGCCCGGACCTCGGTGCCGAAGTCGGAGAACTCCATCAGCGTGCTGACCTTCAGGGGCTGCGCGGAGGCGCTGGCGCTCGGCTGCCCGCCCTGGCCCGGCACCTCGACCGTCATGTCGGTCCGCTGGCGCCGGATGCGGCCCTCGTCGTCCAGCCACACGTCCATGGGCATGGTCGAGCCGAGCTGCTGTTCGAGCGCCTTGCCCGCGGTCAGCCGGCCGACGTCCACGGTGACGTGGTAGCGGGTGGTGTTGACCCCGTCGATCCGCTCCGGGCCGGCTTCGGTGACGTCCTTGTCGGAGATCGCCTTCGCGTACGCGGCGGACTGCGCGGGGTCGCCGATCCCCTGGCCGCCGAGTCCCTGCGCGGCGGCCCTCTTCAGATCGATCTTGATCCACGGCTTGCCGCCGCTCTGCTCGCTGTCCACGGGGAGCTTCTGGTAGAGGATCTGCTCCACCACGCGCTGCTCGATCCTCTGCCCCGCGGCGGTGACGGTCATGGTGCTGGCGCCCCCGTCCAGGTCGATGGCGCCCTGCCCCTGCGCGGTGAACGACTGCCCCTCGGCGCCGGACGTCACCTTCAGCTTCAGCCGGGCGCTTCCGGCCTCGGCGGTCCGCTCGTACGCGCCGCGCACCGCGCTCGCGCCCCGGCCGCCCTCCCGCGCACTCGGCGAGGAGGACGACGCCGAGGAGGACGACGCCGCCGAGGAGGACGCGCCGGCCGACGCGCCGGCCGCCTTGCCGCCACTCGCGTCGCCCTCGCTCCCGCATGCCGTCAGAAGGGTGCCCGCGAGGACACCGGCCACACCGGCCGTACCGATCCGGAACGCCCTACCAGCTACCGCCATGAATCGTCCGCTTCCCAGTCGCAAGTCGTTTCCCGTCGCTCACGGAGGCGGGTGCCCCGGCCCCGGGCGGGAACACGTACAAGATCTGGAACTCCCGCTTCCGGAGTGGTGGTTGAGGGGCGTGGGGCGCGGAACGACGCCGAGTTCAGGGGAACGGCACCACGACCGGGATCACCCGGAAGGGGCCCGGTAGTCGGGGTACCACGGGGTGGGGTCCACGTCGCGGAAGGCGGAGCGGGTGAACATCTCGCGCAGGGCGTACGGGCGGGTGGCGTCGTAGATCATCTTGGCGGTGATGCCCTTGGTGCCCAGGGACGGGTTGTACTGCGGTGTCTGGGAGGGGTCCAGGACGTGGCCGGCGACGCCGGGCAGGATCAGCAGGTCCCGGTCGGCCTGGAAGCGGGTGGTCATCGCCCAGAGCACGTCCTCGGTGTCGAAGGGGTCGACGTCCTCGTCGACGAGGACCACGTGTTTGAGTTCCGTGTAGACCCCGAGCGCGAGGACTCCGCACTGGCGGGCGCGGCCGTCGTCGAACTCGTTCGTCTTGGCGACCTGGATGATCTGCAGGAACTTCCCGCCGCCGGAGGAGTGGGCGTACGTCTGCCGCACGAAGCCGGGGTACTCGTCCTCGCACACCCGCAGCACGGCCGCCTCCGTGGGGATACCGGCCAGCGACACGTGCTCCTCGCCGGGGCCCACCAGGGTCTGCACGATCGGGTCCCGGCGGGTGGTGACGGCCTTGACCTTGATCACCGGCAGGGAGGGGTTGGCGGGGCCGTCGTAGCCCGGGAACTCGGGCATGGCGTGCCCGCTGTGGGTGTGCTCGTCCTCGGCGATCCGCACCTCGGGCAGGATCTCGCCCTCGATGACGATCTCGGCGCGGGCGAGGGACTTCTGATCGACGGTGAGGCAGTCGACGAGGTGGACGCCCTCGCCGCGCAGCGCGCCGCCGATGGTCAGCTCGTCGAACCCGAGGGGGGTGGTCGGCGCCTCGAAGGAGGTGCCGAGGTAGACGGCCGGGTCGAGGCCGATGTTGAGGGAGACGGGCAGCGCCTCCCCGCGTGCCTCGGCCTTCTTGCGGAAGGCGTCGATGTGCCGGCCGGGGGCGAAGAAGATGGAGATCTCGTCCTCGCTCTGGACGCAGAGCCGGTGGATCGTGACGTCGGTGTGGCCGTTGTCCGGGTCGGAGCCGAGGACGAGGGCCTCACAGAAGTAGGGACCGGCGTCCTGGTCGGTGTTGGTGGGGGCGGGCAGGAGTGTGCGCAGGTCGAAGCCGTCCTCGTCGGCCCGGTGCACGACCTCCTGGCAGGGGGCGTCCTCGGGTCCGACGAACACCGGCTCGACGGGGTTGCGCACCGCCCGCGTCATCCGCTGGGTCAGCTCGCGCGGCGGGCAGTCCATCAGGAGTCCGACCCGGTCGCGGCTGGCCAGCATCCCCACGAGAATGCGGGCGCCGGGGTAGCCCTTGACGCTCTCGAAGAGCATGGCGGGCCCCACCCCGGTCGGCCGCTGCACGGTGCCGCCCGCGCCGACCCGCTTGTACACGCCCGCCAGTTCGCCGTACGGGTCGACGGGGTGATCGGTGGTGTGCAACTGGCCGGGGTGTTCCCGCAGCAGGGCCAGGGCCGAGCGCAGGTCGTTGACGGGCGGGGACTGATCGGGCATGGCAGGTCTCCGGGTCGGTCAGAAGCGGATTCTTCGACGGACGCCCGCGCGGAGGACGACACGGGCCGGAGGGAGGACGGCGCGGACCCGGCCGGAGGAGCCTCACCCGTCCGGCGCGCCGGAGGCACGCGCGGCGGAGCGTTCCCGCGCGGCGGTGCTGCCGCCCGTCTTCC
The DNA here is from genome assembly GCF_039542605.1 of Streptomyces ziwulingensis. Taxonomy (NCBI): domain Bacteria; kingdom Bacillati; phylum Actinomycetota; class Actinomycetes; order Kitasatosporales; family Streptomycetaceae; genus Streptomyces; species Streptomyces ziwulingensis. The sequence goes on along the minus strand of NZ_BAABIG010000025.1, from coordinate 74,617 downwards.
ATGCGTAGTAGTCGGTCTGGTCGAGGCCGACGAAGCCCAGCAACCGGGCGGTGAACTCCTCGAACATCTCCGCCACGGTCCCGGGCAGGTTGTAGTAGGTCGGGATCATGGGGTAGACGACCGCGCCGGCCTCCGTGGCCTGGGTCATGTTGCGCAGGTGGATCAGGTTGAACGGGGTCTCGCGCACGCACAGGACGAGCGGCCGGCGTTCCTTGAGGCAGATGTCGGCGGCCCGTTCGATCACCGAGGAGGCCTGCCCCTGGGCGACCCGGCTGACGGTGCCGAGCGAACACGGCACGACGATCATGCCCCAACCGGGGTGGCTGCCGGAGGTGTGCGGGGCCTCCCAGGCGTCCGCGTCCCAGGCGGAAACCTTCGCCGAGTCGCCGCCCAGCAGGGTCCGTGTGACATCGGCGTCGGCGGTGCCGCCGAACTCGTGGGCGAGGAGCCGGCGTCCGTTCGGGGAGACGAGCAGGTCGACGTGGGCGACCCGGTCGTCGCGCTCCAGTGCGGCCAGGACGTGCCGGGCCATACGGGTGCCGCCCGCGCCGGTGACGGCCACGGTGATGTTGCGCTGCTCTGCCATGACGGGCATTTCCTTCCGGGGCACACGGCGCGCGGAATGCCGAGTATGTCCCAGGGTGCGCAGGGGTGCACGTCGACCGGCGGCAGGGTTCCCGGGGTGCTGGCCGCTGCTCCTCTTGCGCGTGGCACCGGGGCACCCCTGCGGCCCGTCGGACGTTTCCACTGGCAGTAGGGCCGGATGCCGGTCACTGTGGACCGGCAGCACAGAGGAAGAAGATTTTGGGATGAACCACCAGAAGGTGTGCGACCTGATGAGCGACGCCGTCGTCCGTGTCCAGCGCGGGACGCCGTTCAAGGAGATCGCCCACCTGCTGCAGGAGTACGACATCACGGCCGTCCCGGTCGTGGACGCGGACGACCGGCCCGTGGGGGTGGTGTCGGAGGCGGACCTCCTGCAGAAGATCTGGGGCGGGGAGAGCGGCGCCCCGGCGCCCGGCGCCGCTCCGCTCCCCGAGGGGACCAAGGCGTCGGCGACCGACGCGGCGGGGCTGATGACGTCACCGGCCGTCTGCGCGCGGGAGGACTGGAGCGTCGTGGACGCCGCCCGGGTGATGGCGCGTCAGAACATCAAGCGGCTGCTGGTGGTGGACGACAAGGAGCGGCTGGTCGGGGTGGTCAGCCGCAGCGACCTGCTGCGGGTCTTCCTGCGCGGGGACCGGGAGATCCGCACCGAGATCATCGAGGAGGCGCTGCTCAAGACGCTGGACCTGGCCCCCTCGGCGATGCAGGTGGATGTGACCCACGGCCATGTCATCCTCAGCGGACGGCTTCCGGACCATGTGTCCGTCCCCGCGTTGGAGGAGCTGTGCCGCGGGGTCGACGGGGTGGTCGCCGTGGAGTTCAGAACGGCGGGCGCCAGCGGTGACTAGGGTCTGTCGGGGCGGGCTGCGACCCGCCCCGTCCGCCCGCGTCCGCCGTGCAAGCCGTCTGGGTGCCCGTGGGATGCGGCCGGGCCGCGCAGCGGATCGGATGGGTTCCGTGCGCAGATCCATAGCCGTGGCGGACGGCCGTTTCCGCCTGTTCGCGTCGGGCAGTTTGCTCGCCGCGCTGACCCTGCTGGCCCCGCTCTCCGTCGCCCCGGCGGCGGCCGACGACACACCGGCGGTGCGCGACACACCGCCGNCCGGCCGACGGCACTTCACCGCCGGCCGACGGCACTTCACCGCCGGCGGACGGCACCCCGCCGACGAAGGCCACGCTCCCGCCGGGCGACATACCCGTACGCGGCTCCGCCCACATGGGCATGGGCGTCCTCGCCCACGACGGCGTGGACGGCGCGCCCAGCGGCGTCCGAGTGGCCCAGACGGAGGGCGTGGACGTCTCCAGCCACCAGAAGGACGTCGACTGGCCGGCCCTGTGGCGCAGCGGCGTCAAGTGGGCCTATGTGAAGGCCACCGAGGGCACGTCCTACCGGAACCCCTACTACGCCGGGCAGTTCGGCGGAGCCCACGACGTGGGGATGATCCGGGGGGCGTACCACTTCGCCACGCCGGACGGCTCGGGCGGTGCCGCGCAGGCCGACTACTTCGTCGACAACGGCGGCGGCTGGTCCAAGGACGGCCGGACCCTGCCGGGCGTGCTGGACATCGAGTACAACCCGTACGGGGCCACCTGCTACGGGAAGTCGCAGAGTGCGATGGTCTCCTGGATCCGGTCCTTCGTCGACCGGTACCGGGAGCGCACCGGCCGGGACGCGGTGATCTACACCTCCACCAACTGGTGGACGCAGTGCACCGGCAACCACGCCGGGTTCGGCGCCGCCAACCCGCTGTGGATCGCCCGGTACGCCAGCACGCCGGGGCCGCTTCCGGCGGGCTGGGAGTACCACACGATGTGGCAGTACACCTCCACGGGGCCGACGGTCGGCGACCACGACCGGTTCAACGGTTCCCTGGACCAGGTGGTCGCCCTCGCCGAGGGCTGACGGGAGCGCGAGCCCCCGGCGGGAGCCTCAGGCTTCCGCCGGGGGCCGCTCGGCGTCTTCCGTCCAGTACGTCCCGTACCGGTCCGCCAGGGCGACCGCCTCGTCCGTCGTGAGGAGCCGGACCGGGTGGTCGCCCAGCAGCAGGCAGAGCGCGGAGGTCTCCTCCAGTTCCACCGCGGCCTCGGTGGCGGCGCGCAGGGAGGTGCCGGTGACGACCGGGCCGTGGTTCTGCAGGAGCGCGGCGCGGCAGGGGAAGGGGAGCAGTTCCAGTGCGGCGCCCTGGGCGGGGTCGCCGGGCGGGGCGTAGGGCAGCAGCGGTGTCTGTCCCACCCGCATGACGAAGTAGGGGGTCAGCGGAGGCAGTGCGCTGCGCGCGGACCAGGGCGTGCGGCAGGAGGCCGCGGCGGCGTGCCGGGAGTGCAGGTGGACGACGGCGCGGTGGGCCGGGTCGCGTCGGTAGAACGCCAGGTGGAGCGGGAACTCCTTGGAGGGGGCGGGGCCGTCGAGGTGGTTGCCGTCGAGGTCGAGGACCGAGAGGCGCGCGGGGTCGAGCGCGGCCATGTCGGTGCCGGTCGGGGTGATGAGGACGCGGTCCGCCACCCGGACGCTGATGTTGCCCGACGAGCCCGGACTGAGGCCGAGCCCCGCCAGATGGGCCGCCGCGGCGACCAGCCCGTCGCGCTCGGCACGCTCGGCGCCCCCGTCGTCGCCGCTCGGGGTTCCGGTGTGTCCGGCGTCTGCGAGGTGTCCGGCGTCTTCGGCGCCGCCGGTGGACCCGCCGGGTCCGCGGACTTCGTGGCGTGCGTCGCCCAGGGCGGTCATACGAGCTGCTCCCATGCCTGCGTGAAGATGTCCGGGTCGCCGAAGTTGCCCGACTTCAGGGCGAGGTCGACGGTGTGGGCGGTGCCGGTCGGGCACACCTCGGCGCGGGCCCAGGTGACCCCGGGCGCGATGGGTGCCCCGATGCCGAGGGTGCGGGCCCGCAGCGCGGTGACGACGGCGCCGGAGGTCTCCCCGCCGGCCACCTGCAGCCGCCGGGCCCCGGCGTCCACGAGGGTGACCGCGCAGGCGGCCAGGGCCCGTTCGACCAGCGTGGCGGGCGGTTCGGCGCCGGGTGGTGTGGCGCTCTCCACGTCCTCGGGGGCGGCGACGGCGTAGATCAGGGGTGGCCGGGTGGGGTCCGCGGCCCATTCGGCGCGCACGAACGCGGTCAGGCCGGCCACGGTGGCGTCGAAGTCGGCGCGGAGCCCGGCCAGGTCGAGCCGCCGGTGCGGCAGCCTGCCGAGGGCGTGGGCGACCTGGGCCCGGGTGGCCGCCGAGGCACTGCCCGCGAGGACGACGCCCGGGTCCCCGGGACGCGAGGCGGGCCGGGCACGGGCCTGGTCGGGGTGCGGGCCGGTGAGTCCCACGGCGAGCCCGGCCGCGCCGGTGACCAGGCCGAAGTCCTCGGTGGCGGCGGCGATGACCCGCAGGTCCTCGTCGTCGACGGCGTCCACGACGGTGAGCGCGTCGGCCCGCGCGGGGTCGTCCAGCGCGGCCCGCACCCCGTCCGCGCCGGCGCGGACGGTGTCGAGCCCGATGCGGGAGACCGGGTGGGCGGTCTGCGGCGCGAGCAGCCGCTCGACGCGGGAGTCCCGCATCGGGGTGAGGGGGTGGTTCCGCATGGGGCTCTCGTCGAGCAGGTCGTCGTGGACGAAGAGCCGGCCCCGGTAGACGGTGCGGCCGGTCGCCGGGAAGGACGGGACCACCACCGTGCGCCGCTCGCCGAGCGCCTGGAGCAGGGCGTCGGCCACCGGCCCGATGTTGCCCCGCGGCGTGGAGTCGAAGGTCGAGCAGTACTTGAAGTAGAAGCGCCGGCAGCCGAGGGCGCGCAGGGCGTCGAGCGCCCGCGACGACACCTCCACCGCTTCCGCCACGGGGGCGGTTCTCGACTTCAGGGCCACCACGACGGCGTCCGCCTCGGCAAGGGCGCCGGCCGCCCCGGGGCCGGCCGCGACCGCGTCGGGCCCGACGGCGACCACGGTCCGGAAGCCGCGGGCGACCAGCATGGTGGCCAGGTCGGTCGCGCCGGTGAAGTCGTCTGCGAGGGCCCCGAGGGTCGGCATCAAGCCTCCTGCGTTGGTGCGGTTCTCGGCGTGGCCCGACGGCCCACCGTGAGGTTCTGTGAAATTATGTTAACAGACTTTACGCAGATGGGATCTGGTGATACATGTTGTTCATCTGCTGCTTCTAGAACGCGCGTCCCACAGCTCACCGTCGCCCCGCCGACCGCGCGAGAAGCCCCACGTCACTGCCTTGCGCGCTCAGCCAGGAGGGCCCCATGAACCTGCATCACTTGTTCGCCGACAGCGGCGACCGGACGGTGCGGTACGCACTGACCGGCGCCGGAGGCGGATTCGCGCGGACCCTCCTCGCCCAGAGCCGCCGGCTGCCCGGCCTCGTCCCGGCCGTGCTCTGCGACCGTGACCTGCCCCGGCTGCGGGCCGTGCTGGGAGAGCTGGCCTACGCCGACGAACTGCTCACCGACTGCGCCGACGCCGCCGCCGTGGCCGAGACCGCGGCCCGGGGCGGGATCGCGCTGGTCTCCGACGCGGCGCTGCTGACCGCCGGCCCCTGGGACATCCTGGTGGAGGCGACCGGCAGCCCGGCGGACGGCCTCGCCATGGCCGAGCGGGCCCTCGCCGAGGGCCGGCACGTGGCGATGGTCAGCAAGGAGGTCGACTCGGTCGCCGGACTGCACCTGGCGGAGCTGGCCGCCGCGCGCGGCCTCGTCTACACCACCGCCGACGGCGACCAGCCCGCCAACCTGATCTCCCTGGTGACCTGGGCCGAGCTGCTCGGCCTCGACATCGTGGCGATCGGCAAGTCCACCGAGTACGACCTCGTGTACGACCCCGAGGCCGGCACCGTGACGCAGCTCGACACCACCGTGCCCGCGCCGGAGCTGTCCGGCCTGCTCGGCCTCGGCGACGACGTGCGCGCCACCCTGGACGCCCGCGCCGCCGCGGTGGCCGCGCTGCCCACCGGCGCCACCGCCGACTACTGCGAGATGGCCGTCGTCGCCAACAACACCGGCTTCCGTCCCGACACCGAGCGCCTGCACTACCCGGTGGCCCGCATCGCCGAACTCGCCGACGTCTACCGGCCGCGTGCGGAGGGCGGCGTACTCGCCCGCACCGGCGCGGTGGACGTCTTCAGCGCCCTGCGGCTGCCGGGCGAGGCGTCCTTCGCGGGCGGCGTCTTCGTGGTGGTGCGCACCGACGACCCGGTGACCTGGGAGACGCTGCGCGAGAAGGGCCATGTCCTCAGCGCGGACGGCCGGTACGCGGCCGTCTACCTGCCGTACCACCTGATGGGTGTGGAGACGCCGGTGAGCCTGCTGTCGGCGGTGCTGCACCACCGGCCCTCGGGCGGCACCGACCCCCGCTCCTACGCGGTGCTCGCCGGGCGGGCCCGTACCGCCCTGCCCGCCGGGACCTCCCTGGCGATGGGCGGCCACCACCACGACGTCACCGGCGTCCAGGCCGTGCTGCTGCGCGGCGAGGAGGCCCCCGAGGACGTCGCGCCGCTCTACCTCGCCGCCCACGCGACGCTGGCCCGGCCGGTGGCCGCCGGAGAGCTGATCCGGGTGGCGGACCTCGCCGACCCCGACGCCGGCCTGCTGCGGGCCTGGCGGTCGGGACGCGCCGCGCGCGGCAGCGCCACCCTCGCCGACGACAACGCCGCGGAAGGGAACGCCGCCTCGTGAGCACCGACCTCCAGCACCTCCTCCTCGGGGTCGGCGCCGTCGTCGTCCTCGTCCTGCTGATCACCAAGGCCAGACTGCACCCGTTCCTCGCGCTCGCCCTGGCCGCCCTCGGCCTCGGCGTCGCGGCGGGCATCGCCCCGGTCCGCGCCGTCGAGGCGTTCCAGGGCGGCTTCGGCGACGCGCTCTCCAGCAGCGGCCCCACCATCGGTCTGGGCACCCTGCTGGGCGGCATCCTGCTCGGCTCCGGCGGCGCCGACCGCATCGCCACCGTCTTCATCGGGTCGCGGCCGGTCAAGTGGATCCCCGCCGCCATCACCGCCGCGGCGCTGCTGATCGGCATGCCGCACCTGTTCGACGTCAGTTTCGTCATGCTGGTGCCGCTGGTGTACACGGTCGCCAAGCGCAGCAACACCCATCTGCTGTGGGTGGGCCTGCCGATGGCCGCCGGTCTCTACGTCTCGCACGGCCTGCTGCCGCCGCACCCCTCCCCCACCCTGGCCGTCACCGCCTACGGCGCCAACACCGGCCTGACGATTCTGTGGGGCCTGGTCATCGGCATCCCGATGGCCGTGCTCACCGGTCCGGTACTGACCCGGCTGGTCAGCCGCTGGTTCGGCCCCGCGCCCGACCTGGACCGCGGTCCCGTGCAGTCCGCCACCGCGGAGCCCGAGCACCGCCGCAAGCCGGCCTCCTTCACCCTCGCGCTGATCACCGTGCTGCTCCCGCCGGGTCTGATGCTCATCGGCACGCTCGGCACCGCCCGGACCACCGAGGGCACGCTGCCCCACACCTTCTTCGACGCCTGCAACTCCTCCGTGCTGTCCCTGCTCGCGGCGGTCGTCTTCGCCTTCTTCGCCCTGGGGGTGCGCTCCGGCTTCGGCCTGGGACAGCTCCAGAAGATGGCGGCCAAGGGGCTCGGCCCGGTCGGCGCGATCATCCTCATCCTGGGCGCCGGCGGCGGTTTCAAGGCGATGCTGACGGCCACCGGCATCGACCAGCTCATCTCCGACTACGCCGTGGACTGGGCGATACCCCCGCTGCTGCTCGGCTGGCTGGTCGCGGCCCTGCTGCGGATCTGCCTCGGGTCGGCGACCGTGGCCACCGCCGCGGCCACCGCCATCGTCGCTCCGCTGCTCGCCGCCTCCCCCGGCACCTCTCCGGAGCTGATGGTGCTGGCCACCGCCTCGGGCGCGGTGATGCTCTCCCATGTCAACGACTCCGGGTTCTGGCTGTTCAAGGAGTACTTCCAGCTCTCGGTGGCGCAGACGTTCCGCACCTGGACGCTGATGCTGTCGCTGCAGTCCCTGATCAGCCTCGGCGGGGTGCTGCTGCTCAGTACGGTCGTCCACGGCTGACCCCGGGGGCCGGCGCCGGGGCCGATTCCGGTCCCGGTGCCGGTCCCGGCCGTCACCGGCATGATCATCGGCTAACGTCATCACGCGTCATCTCGGTCGAAGGGAGAGCCGGACCATGACCTCGGAGGGCGAGCGCCCGCCGCTGATCCCCGATCAGCGCCGCGAGCAACTCCTCAAGCACCTGCGGCGCGACGGGGTGCTGAGTGTGCAGCAGATCACCAGGCTGCTCGGTGTCTCGCACATGACGGTGCGGCGTGACATCGCCGAACTGGAGCGCAAGGGACTGGTCTTCTCCGTCCCCGGCGGTGTCCGGATCGCCAGCCCCCTCAGCAGCGAACCCGGCTTCCTCGACAAGTCGCGACTGGAACAGCCCCAGAAGCGGGCGATGGCCGGCGAGGCCGCCCGGCTGGTGCGGGACGGCATGACCGTCTACCTCGACGCGGGCACCACTCTGCTCGCCATGGTGCCCGCGCTGGCCCAGGTACGGAACCTGACCGTGGTCACCAACGACTTCACCACCCTCGGGCTGCTGATGGACGCCGGCCACCCCGACCTGGTGCACGTCGGGGGCCGCGTCGACGTCTCCAACCGGTCCAGCGTCGGCCGGCTCGCCGCCGACACCCTGCGCCAGCTCGCCCTCGACATCGCCTTCGTCAGCACCAGTTCCTGGGACCTGCTGCGCGGCGTCACCACTCCCTCCGAGTCGAAGGTCGAGGTCAAGCAGGCGGCCATGGCCGCGGCGGCGCACCGCGTGCTCGTGGCGGGCGCGTCGAAGTACGGCACGTTCGGCCGCTACCGCGTGGCCGCGCTGACCGCCTTCGACACCATCGTCACCGACGCCGACCTGACCGGGGCGGCGGCCGAGGGCATCCGGAGCGGCGGCTCCTCCCTCGTCCTGGCGCGCTCCTGACCCGGCCCGTGCCCGCCCGCCGGCGCCCGCCCGCCGGTGCCCGGCGGCAGGGACGATTTTCGGCCAACGACCGTCGGCCGCCGTTGTGTGGCCCGAACCCTCTGTCCTGCCCGACGGTTGATCAATAACCTTGTGTGGTCCGTCCGTCACCCACGCAGGGAGCCCCATGTCCACCGCGCAGCAGGTCCCCGACATCCTCTCGGCCGAGTTCGCCGCGGACCCCTATCCGGCGTACTCGGCGATGCGCGAGAGCGCTCCGCTCTTCTGGCACGAGGCCACGCGGAGCTGGATCGTCTCCCGCTACGAGGATGTCGAGCGCGTCTTCAAGGACAAGGCCGGTCAGTTCACGACCGACAACTACGACTGGCAGCTCGAGCCGGTGCACGGCCGCACCATCCTCCAGCTCAGCGGCCGGGAGCACGCGGTACGGCGGGCGCTGGTGGCCCCGGCCTTCCGCGGCTCGGACCTCCAGGACAAGTTCCTGCCCGTGATCGAGCGCAACTCCCGCGACCTCATCGACACCTTCCGGCGCACCGGCTCCGCGGACCTGGTGAGCGACTACGCGACCCGCTTCCCCGTCAACGTGATCGCGGACATGCTCGGCCTCGACAAGGCCGACCACACCCGGTTCCACCGCTGGTACACCGCCGTCATCGCCTTCCTCGGCAACCTGTCGGGCGACGCGGAGGTGACCGCGGCCGGCGAGCGCACCCGGGAGGAGTTCGCCGCGTACATGCTGCCGATCATCCGGGAGCGCCGCGACCACCCCGGCGACGACCTGCTCTCCGCGCTGTGCGCCGCCGAGGTCGACGGGGTGCGGATGAGCGACGAGGACATCAAGGCGTTCTGCAGCCTGCTGCTCGCCGCGGGCGGCGAGACCACCGACAAGGCGATCGCCAGCATCTTCGCCAACCTGCTGCTCCACCCCGAGCAGCTCGCGGCCGTCCGCGCGGACCGCTCGCTGATCCCCCGGGCCTTCGCCGAGACGCTGCGCCACACCCCGCCGGTCCACATGATCATGCGGCAGTCGGCGACCGAGGTGGAGCTGAGCACGGGCACGATCCCGGCGGGCGCCACCGTCACCTGCCTGATCGGCGCCGCCAACCGCGACGCGCGGCGCTACGCGGAGCCGGACCGCTTCGACATCTTCCGCGAGGACCTGACGGCGACGACCGCGTTCTCCGCCGCCGCCGACCATCTCGCCTTCGCGCTCGGCCGCCACTTCTGCGTGGGCGCCCTGCTGGCCAAGGCCGAGGTGGAGATCGGTGTGAACCAGCTCCTGGACGCCATGCCCGACCTGCGGTTCGCGGACGGCTTCGACCCGGTGGAGCAGGGCGTGTTCACCCGGGGACCGCAGTCGCTGCCGGTGCGCTTCACGCCGGTCGCGGGCTGATCAGGTTCCCGACCCCGTGGTACGGACCCCCGGGCGGGGGCCCGTACCACGGTGCGGGGCGTCACTGCACGACGGGCGTGAACTCGACCGGCAGGGAGTCCAGTCCCCGCATCCAGATCGACGGGCGCCAGGACAGCTCCTCCGGCTCGACCGCCAGGACCAGGTCCGGCAGCCGCTCCAGCAGCGTCTCCACCGCGGTGCGCGCCATGACGTCGGCGAGCAGCGGGGCCGGGTAGGGGCAGCGGTGTTCGCCGTTGCTGAACGACAGGTGGGCGGAGTTCTCGGCGCCGACGTGCGACTCCGGCCAGATCTGGGGGTCGGTGTTGGCCGCGGCGAGGCCGAGGACCAGGCAGTCGCCGGCCCGGATCAGACGACCGCCGAGCTGGGTGTCGCGCACCGCCCAGCGGCCGATGAAGTTCTGCGTCGGGGTGTCCAGCCACAGCACCTCGTTGAGGGCCTCGCCGACGCTGAGCCGGCCGCCGGAGACGTTGAGGGCGAACCGCTCGTCGGTCAGCAGCAGCCTGAGGGTGTTGCAGATCCAGTTCGCGGTGGGCTGCTGCGCCGCGGCGATGACCGAGATCAGGTCCTGCACGATCTCCTCGTCGGTCAGCCCCGCCGGGTGCAGCAGCATCCGCGAGGTGACGTCCGCCCCGGGCCGCTCCCGCTTCTCCTTCACGAGCTGGTGGATCCGCTCGCCCACGCGGGTGTACGCGGCCACCGGGTCGTCGCCCTCCGCCGCGTCGAGGGAGATCCGCAGGTCCTCCACGAGCCGCTGGGTGTCCTCACCGGTCTGCGGCATCCCGCAGACCTGGACCACGGCCCGGGCCGGCAGGGCGTGCGCGTAGGCGCTCATCAGCTCGGCCCGGCCGCTGCCCGCGAAGGAGGCGATCAGCCCGTCGGCGATCTGCCGGCACTGGCGGGCCAGTTCGAACTGGTCGATGCCCTCCAGCGCCTCGGTGATCACCCCGGCCCGCCGCTGGTGCTCGGCGCCCTCGGTGAACAGCACCGAGGGCTGGTAGCCGACGAACGGCAGCAGCGGCCAGTCCGGCGGGATCTGGGACCACTGGCTCCAGCGCCGCGAGTCCCGGGCGAACAGCTCGTCGTGGCTGGTCACATAGCTGACCTCGGAGTAGCCGAGGACCAGCCAGGCGGGGACGTCCCCGTCGAGGAGCACCGGGGCCACCGCGCCGTGCTCCCGGCGCAGGGCCCGGTACAGCTCCGAGGGGGTCTGCTGGTACTCCAGACCGCCGAGGCGGACCGCGCCCGGGTGGGCGGGGCAGCCCGCGGGGGCCGCGTCGGCGGAGGGGAATCCGGTCTCGGTCACGGTGTCGTCTCCTGGGCCATGGCCAGTGTGTAGAGGTGGTCCACGAGGGTGATGAGCACGTCCTTGCCGGACTGCCTGACCCGTGCGTCGCAGTCGATGAGCGGCACGTGCTCCGGCAGGGCCAGCGCCTGGCGTATCTCGTCCAGGGAGTAGGTGCGGCTGTCGTTGTCGAACCGGTTCACCGCCACCACGAACGGCGTGCGGTGGTGCTCCAGCCGGTCGATGGCGTACCAGGAGTCGTCCATGCGGCGGGTGTCCACCAGGACGACCGCGCCCAGGGTCCCGGAGAACAGCCGGTCCCACAGGAACCAGAATCGTTCCTGCCCGGGCGCTCCGAACAGGTAGAGCACCATGCGTTCGTTGAGGCTGATGCGGCCGAAGTCGAAGGCCACGGTGGTGGTGGTCTTCCCCGCGACGCCGCTGGTCTCGTCGACCCCGACGCCGGCCTGCGTCATCACCTCCTCGGTGTTGAGCGGCCGGATCTCGCTCACCGAGCGGACCAGGGTGGTCTTGCCGACCCCGAAGCCGCCCACGATCACTATCTTCAGGCCGGTCTCGGCGGCGTCGGCCAGCGGAGTGCGGTGGGCGGGGAGTTCAGAGGTTGCGGAGACCATGGAGCACCTCCTTGAGGAGCGCTGAGTCGGGCAGTTCGGCGACGGAGCGCGCCGCACGCGGGTGCCGGGCGGTGATACGGCCCATGTCGAGGAGGTCGCCGAGCAGGATCCGTACCACCGTGATCGGCAGCCGCAGCTCGGCGGCGACCTCGACCACGGCGGTCGGGTGCCGGCACATCGTGAGGATCCGGGCGTGCTCCGACTGCATCCCGGCCGTCGGTTCGCTCTCCCGGACCACCAGCGTGACCAGGTCGAAGTGGTCGTCGGCGCGGCTGCGGCCGCCGGTGACCGTGTAGAGCCGGTCGGGGGCGCCGGTGTCCACGGGCCTGCGGGGTGTCACGAGCCGGCACCTCCGGGGACGGACCGGGGCTCGGCCCGCAGGTGTTCACCGATCTGTTCGACCAGTTCGGTCATCTGGTGGCCCACGACCCCGGGGTCGGCGTTCTCCTCGGCGACCACGGCGAGGTGCGCGCCCTCGCCGGCCTCCACGATGAAGAGCAGTCCGCCGTGGAACTCGGTCATGGAGTGGCGGACACCGCCGGTGCCGTCGCCGAACTCCATGGACGCGCCCTGGGCGAGCGCCTGGATGCCCGAGCAGATCGCCGCCAGTTGGTCCGCGCGGTCCAGCGTCAGGTGCTCGGACCAGCAGAGCTTCAGACCGTCACGGGACAGGACGAGGGCGTGCCGCGTTCCGGGAGTGCGCTCCAGAAGGTTCTGCAGAAGCCAGGTGAGGCTGTTGTCGGTGGTCTGCATGGTGGTGATGGGACGGTGGGTGCCCGGATGACCGGTCACCGGCCCGTTCCTCCAATCTCACGTACGCGTGCGGGGAAAAGGGGCGCCAGGGCCCCGAGCGGCACCGGGGGCGCGGGGCTAGGGGGCGGCGGGCGGCCCGCTCTCCGGGCGGTCGTCCGGTCCGCCGGTCTCCCGGCCGGACCGGCGGCCGCGGTGGAAGGCGCCGAAGCGGGAACCGGCGTCGCGGTCGGCGGCGGGCCGCGCCGGCCCGCCGCTCTGTCCGGCGGCGGCGTCGGCGGCCCGGCGCTGCTCACGCTCGCGCTCCGCCTCGGACATGGTGTGGCCGGGCGTACGCACGGGCAGTCCGTTCGGGGTGGCGCCCGCCGCGGGCCGGGGCGGCTCGGTCCGTTCCGCCCGGGGAGCGGGCAGCTCCTCGGGGGCCGCGGCGCGCCCGAACGGCTCCACGGGTGCGGGGGCGGGTACGGGTACGGGTGCGGGGTCGAGCGCGGGCGTGGGCGTGGGCGCGGGGGCGGCGGGACGCGGGGGCGGCGTCGGGGCGGTGGGGCGGCGCGGGGTCTGCCCGGGTGCCGGTTCGCGCTGCTGGGCCAGGAGCTGGCGCGGCAGCAGGACCACGACGCCGGTGCCGCCGCGCGAGGAGGGCCGGTAGTTGACGCTGATGCCGTACTTCCCGGCCAGCCGGCCGACGACGGCGAGTCCGAGCCGGGTGCCCTGGAGGGAGGCGAGGTCCGTCATGCGTCCGCTCACCGCCTCCTCGGCGCGGCGCATGGCCGCGGCGGCCATCTTCAGGCCGCTGTCCTCGATGGTGACGACGATCCCGGCGCTGCGTTCCTCGACGTAGACGTTGACCTCGTCGATGGGCGGCGAGAAGTTGGCCGCGTTGTCCATCAGTTCGGCGAGCAGGTGCATCACGCCCTCGGCCGCGAACCCGGTGATCGCGGCGCTCGTGGAGCAGTGCAGCCGGACCCGCTGGTAGGCGGCGATCCGGCCGACCGCGCCGCGCAGGATGCTCTCCATCACGATGGGCTTGTTCCAGGCGCGGCTGGAGCGGCCGCCCATGAGGAGCGCCAGCCGGTCGGTCATCAGGCCGAGCTGGGAGGTGGCGTGATCGAGCTTCAGCAGGTCGCCGAAGACCTCCTCACCGTGCCGGTCCTGCATGTCCCTGAGGTCCGCGAGCATGCTGACGGCCTTGGCCTGCACCCGGCTGAGCGCCTTCGCCGAGGCGGCCTCGGCGGCGGCGGCCCGCCGCTCGCTGTACGCCAGTTCCCGGACGAACGATTCGGCGGGCGCCCGCACCACGGCGGAGCGCGGTCCGTCCAGGTCGGCGAGGACGGTGTCGGCCGAGTGTCCCTGGCGCAGCCGCGCCACGGCGGCGGGCAGGGTCTCGGCGTCGAGCCGCTGGAGTTCGGCGGCGGTCACGCGCAGTTCCCGGCGCAGTTCGTCGCGTTCGGTCTCCAGGGCCGCGGCGTACCGCGCGGACTCCTCGACGACGGTGGCGAAGGTGTGCACGACCTGCCGCAGTTGCGGGTCGGACGGGGGCGTGACCTGGCTCAGGGCGTCGTTCGCGGGCGTCCCGTCGCGCAGCCGCTTGCCCAGGGCGGGGAGGGTGACGGTCACCAGGTGCGCGCTCTCCCCGGCGAGCTGCGCCAACTGGGCCTTGGCCTGCCGGACGTCGCCGCCCTGGCGGGTGCTCGACCGGCGGGCGCGGCGCACCAGCAGGGCGCTGACGAGGACGGTGCCGGCGAGGCAGAGCCAGGCGCCCAGCAGCAGGCCCAGCGACCAGGTGCGGGCACCGTCCGGTGCGGTGGCCGCCGCGGCGCCCGCGGCCGCGGCGCTCACCACCAGCACGGCCAGGGGTACGGCCGAAGCGGCTCTGGTGGCCTTCCTCGACCGGCGCTGAGTGGACGGTGCAGGCACTGACATTCCGCGGTCCCTCGGTCTTGGCAGCAGGAGAATCGATCGACCGGCATACGACGGTCACGGGTCCGGAAGCGCACGCCAAGGAGACGTGGATCTTCCGGGCCGGGTACGGGCTCATGCTAGTCACAGTGGTGGGCCCCGAGATCGGCCTGGGCACTCAGTCTGCCCGGCATCTGATTTCGGCCCGAAGCCGTTGCCTCGCGATCACTCCGTGATATGGAGAGTGGCACGCTTTTCCCTGGCATGACAAGCCTGTTCGCCGACCTGAGCGCCCATGTGTTCGACAGGTCGGGCAAGATTAATCGTTTCTTCAGGAAGTCGAGTCGGCAAACAAGCGGGCGCTTTCCAGCCAACTCCCGGGATGTGCCGCAGGGGAACGTCGCCGATGCCGCACCCTGCGGCAGGCTCTTCGCCCGCTTTCGGGGGAGCTTCGCCCGATCGGCGGCAAGCACGACGTCTCCGTGTGCTCCGAGGCGAATTCCCTCCACCGCCGCCGACGGGCCCCGGCCGGCGCTCAGCCGATCTCCACCAACAGGTCCCCGCCCTCGACCTGCTGGATGCGGGTGATGGCGAGCCGGGTCACCGAGCCCGCCTTCGGGGCGGTGATCGTGGCCTCCATCTTCATCGCCTCGATGGTGGCCACCGTGGCGCCCGCCGCCACCGTGTCGCCCTCGGCGACCGCCAGGGTCACCACCCCGGCGAAGGGGGCCGCGACATGGCCGGAGTCGGACCGGTCGGCCTTCTCGGTGACGGGGATCTCACTGGCCGCCGACCGGTCGCGGATCTGGATCGGGCGGAGCTGGCCGTTGAGGCTCGACATCACGGTGCGCATGCCGCGTTCGTCGGCCTCGCCGATGGCCTGCAGTTCGATGAGGAGCCGCACCCCGGGTTCGAGGTCGACGGTGTACTCCGCGCCGGGGCGCAGACCGTAGAAGAAGTCCTTGCTGTCCAGCACCCCGGTGTCGCCGAAGGTCTGCCGGTGGGTGTCGAACTCACGGGTCGGGCCGGGGAAGAGCAGCCGGTTGAGGGTGGGCCGGCGGTCCTTGGCGAGGCCGTCGCGGTCCTCGGCGGTGAGTTCCGCGACCGGCCGGGGTTCGGCGCGGCCCCGCAGCGCCTTGCTGCGGAACGGCTCGGGCCAGCCGCCCGGCGGGGTGCCCAGTTCGCCGCGGAGGAAGCCGATGACGGAGTCGGGGATGTCGAACCTGTCCGGCGACGCCTCGAAGTCCGCGGGGGCGACCCCGGCGCCCACCAGGTGCAGGGCCAGGTCGCCGACGACCTTGGAGGACGGGGTGACCTTCACCAGGCGGCCGAGCATCCGGTCGGCGGCGGCGTACATCGCCTCGATGTCCTCGAAGCGGTCGCCGAGGCCGAGGGCGATCGCCTGGGTGCGCAGGTTGGAGAGCTGGCCGCCGGGGATCTCGTGGTGGTAGACGCGGCCGGTCGGGGAGGCCAGGCCCGCCTCGAAGGGCGCGTAGACCTTGCGGACGCTCTCCCAGTACGGCTCCAGGTCGCCGACGGCCTTGAGGTCCAGGCCGGTGGGCCGCTCGGAGTGGTCGGTCGCCGCGACGATCGCGGAGAGGGAGGGCTGCGAGGTGGTGCCCGCCATGGACGCCACGGCCCCGTCCACCGCGTCCGCCCCGGCGCCGACGGCGGCGAGGTAGGTGGCGAGCTGACCGCCCGCGGTGTCGTGGGTGTGCAGGTGCACCGGCAGGTCGAACTCCCGGCGCAGGGCGGAGACCAGGGTGGCCGCGGCGGGGGCGCGCAGCAGGCCGGCCATGTCCTTCACCGCCAGGACGTGGGCGCCGGCGGCCACGATCCGCTCGGCGAGCCGCAGGTAGTAGTCGAGGGTGTAGAGCTTTTCGGCGGGGTCGGACAGGTCGGAGGTGTAGCAGAGGGCGACCTCCGCGACGGCCGTGCCGGTCTCGCGGACCGCCTCGATCGCGGGCCGCATCTGGTCGACGTCGTTGAGCGCGTCGAAGATGCGGAAGATGTCGACGCCGGTGGCCGCCGCCTCCTGCACGAACGCGTCGGTCACCTCGGTCGGGTACGGGGTGTAGCCCACGGTGTTGCGGCCGCGCAGCAGCATCTGCAGACAGATGTTGGGCACCGCCTCGCGCAGGGCCGCCAGCCGCTCCCACGGGTCCTCGGCGAGGAAGCGCAGGGCGACGTCGTAGGTGGCCCCGCCCCAGCACTCCAGGGAGAGCAGTCCGGGCAGGGTGTGCGCCACCACCGGGGCGACCGCGAGGAGGTCCCGGGTGCGTACCCGGGTGGCCAGCAGCGACTGGTGGGCGTCGCGGAAGGTGGTGTCGGTGACGCCGAGGGTGGGTGCCTCGCGCAGCCGGCGGGCGAAGCCCTCGGGGCCGAGGCCGGTGAGCAGTTGCCGGGACCCGGCCGGGGGCGCGGCGGCGGGGACGGGCGGCAGTTTGGTCAGCGGGTCGATCAGATTCGGCCGTTCGCCGTGCGGCTTGTTCACGGTGATGTCGGCGAGGTAGGTCAGCAGCTTCGTGCCGCGGTCGGCGGAGTGCCGCTGGGTCAGCAGGTGGGGGCGCTGCTCGATGAACGAGGTGGTGACCCGTCCGGCCCGGAAGTCGGGGTCGTCCAGCACCGCCTGGAGGAACGGGATGTTGGTGGCGACACCGCGGATACGGAACTCGGCGACGGCACGCCGGGCGCGGCCCACGGCGGTGTCGAAGTCGCGTCCCCGGCAGGTCAGTTTGACCAGCATGGAGTCGAAGTGGGCGCTGATCTCCGTACCGGCGTGGGTGGTGCCGCCGTCCAGGCGGATGCCGGAGCCGCCGGGCGAGCGGTAGGCGCTGATCTGCCCGGTGTCCGGGCGGAAGCCGTTGGCCGGGTCCTCGGTGGTGATACGGCACTGGAGGGCGGCGCCGTGCAGGGTGACCGTCTCCTGGGACAGGCCGAGGTCGGCCAGCGTCTGCCCCGCAGCGATGCGCATCTGCGCCTGCACCAGGTCGACGTCGGTGACCTCCTCGGTGACCGTGTGCTCGACCTGGATGCGCGGGTTCATCTCGATGAAGACGTGGTTGCCCGCGCGGTCGAGGAGGAACTCCACGGTGCCGGCGTTGCGGTAGCCGATCCGGCGGGCGAAGCGGACCGCGTCGGCGCAGATCCGGTCGCGCAGCGCCGGGTCCAGGTTGGGCGCGGGGGCCAGCTCGATCACCTTCTGGTGCCGGCGCTGCACCGAGCAGTCCCGTTCGAAGAGGTGGATGACGTCGCCCTGGCCGTCGGCGAGGATCTGGACCTCGATGTGGCGGGGTTCGACCACCGCCTTCTCCAGGAAGACCGTGGGGTCGCCGAAGGCGGAGGCCGCCTCCCTCGACGCCGCCTCGATGGCCTCCCGGAGCTGCGCGGGGGCCTCGACCCGGCGCATGCCGCGCCCGCCGCCGCCCGCGACCGCCTTCACGAAGACGGGGAAGCCGACCTCGTCGGCGGCCCGGACCAGTTCGTCCACGTCGGTGGAGGGCGCCGAGGAGCCGAGAACGGGGACGCCGGCCTCCCGGGCGGCGGTCACGGCGCGCGCCTTGTTGCCGGTCAGCTCCAGGATGTGGGCGCTGGGGCCGACGAAGGTGATGCCGGCCTCCTCGCAGGCCCTGGCCAGGTCGGGGTTCTCGGAGAGGAACCCGTAGCCGGGGTAGACGGCGTCGGCGCCCGCGCGGCGCGCCGCCCGCACGATCTCCTCGACGGAGAGGTAGGCGCGCACCGGATGTCCCGGTTCGCCGATCTCGTACGCCTCGTCGGCCTTCAGCCGGTGCAGCGAGTTGCGGTCCTCGTGCGGGAAGACGGCGACGGTTCGAGCGCCCAGTTCGTAGCCCGCGCGGAACGCGCGGATCGCGATCTCTCCGCGATTGGCGACCAGCACCTTGCGGAACATTGTCGATCCCTCCAGCCGTCCGGTGACGAGGACCATCGTGTCGTCGGCGTCCCGACTACGCCATGTGAGCCGGGCCACTCACGGCGCCGGCCGGGGTCGCCGCTCAGGTGTCGTAGTCGACGGTCAGGGTGTCGGAGACCGGGAAACTCTGGCAGGTCAGCACGTATCCGGCCGCGGTCTCGGCCGGCTCCAGGGCGTAGTTGCGACGCATGTCGGCCCGGCCGGCGGTGACCTGGGCGCGGCAGGTCCCGCAGACACCGCCCTTGCAGGCGAACGGCAGGTCGGGGCGGACCCGGGAGGCGGCGTCGAGCAGGGTGACGTCGCGGGGCAGGGGCGAGGTGGTGGAGCGGCCGTCGAGGACGACGGTGACCTCGCTGACCGGGCCGTCCGCCCTCGGTTCGGCCCGGTGCACGGCGGCGGCCGGTTCGTCTCCGGCGAAGAACAGCTCCTGGTGGACGCGGTCGGCGGGTACGCCGCGCCCGGTGAGGACGGTCCGGGCGTCGACGACCATGCCGTGCGGGCCGCACAGCCACCAGTGGTCGACGCCGGGGGTGTCGACCAGGGCGTCGACCAGGGTGGCCAGCCGGTCCGCGTCCAGCCGGCCGCTGAGCAGCTCCGCCTCGCGCGGCTCCCGGGACAGGACGTGGGCGAGCTGGAAGCGGGCCGGGTACAGGTCTTTCAGATCGGCCAGCTCGTCGGCGAACATCACCGAACCGGTACGCCGGTTGCCGTAGAAGAGGGTGACCCGGGAGGTGTCGTCGGCGGCGAGGACGGACTCGGCGATGGAGACCATCGGGGTGACACCGGAGCCGGCCGCGATCAGGACGTGGTGGCCGGGCACGGTCAGGTCGGGGGTGAAGGCGCCGGTCGGTGTCATCACCTCCACCGTGTCACCGGGTTTCACCTCGTTCACCAGCCAGGACGAGAAGAGTCCGCCGGGCACCGCCCGCACCCCGATCCGCGGCGCGCTGCCCGCCGGGGAGCAGATCGAGTACGAGCGGCGCTCGTCCCGGCCCGCCACCTCGCGGCGCAGGGTCAGCGACTGGCCGGGCGCGAAGGCGTACTCCCGCGCCCACTTCCCGGGGACGTCGAAGGTGACGGCGACCGCGTCCTCGCAGAGCCGTCGCACGGCGGCCACCCGCAGGGTGCGGAAGGCCGGGCGGCGCCGCGCCCGGCGTACCGGGGCGCTCACACCACCGGGCGCCGACAGGTCACCCATCAGATCTCCTTGACGTGTTCGAACGGCTCCCGGCAGCTCCGGCAGCGCCACAGGGACTTGCAGGAGGTGGAGCCGAAACGGGAGGTCTCCTCGGTGTCGGGCGCGCCGCAGCGCGGGCACGGCACGGCCCGGCGGGTCTCGGACAGCAGGAGCGGTACGGGGCCGGGCGCGGGCCGGGGTGCCGGTCCGGGCGGGGCGATGCCGTGCGCGGCGAGCTTGCGGCGCCCCTCGGGGGTGATCCAGTCGGTGGTCCACGGCGGGTCCAGCACGGTCCGCACCTCCACTCGCGCACAGCCCGCGTCGGTGAGCCGGGCGGCGACCGCGGCGCGCATCTCGGCCATGGCCGGGCAGCCGGAGTAGGTCGGGGTGAGGGCGGCGACGACCGTGCCGTCGGGCTCCGCCCGCACCTCGCGCAGCACCCCGAGGTCGGCGAGGGTGAGCATCGGCAGTTCGGGGTCGGGCACCTGCCCGGCGATGTGCCGGGCGCGCCGGACGTCGATGAGCGCGCTCACCAGGTCGCCTCCGGGTCGGCTCGGGCCACGCTCTGCAACTCGGTCAGCAGCGGGGTGAGATGGCCGGTGTGGTGGCCGGCCCGGCCGGACCGGGCGGGGGCGGGCGGGATCTCGGGCAGCGGCAGTCCCGCCGCCTCGGTCACCTGCGTGAGGACGGCGCGCAGCTCCGGGCCGGCGTCGTGGGCGTCGAGCAGTTCGCGGACGGACGGGGCGACCGCGTCGAGGCCGGCGCGCATCCGCCGGTGCGACTCCTCGGTGCCGTCGCCGAGCCGGACCACCCACTGCGCCGCGTACTGGCGGTGGTACGCCAGCTCCTTCGCGCCCTTGGCGGCGACGGCGGCCAGCACCGGGTCGGGTGCGGCGGCGAGCCGCTGGAAGTGGGCCAGCCGCCAGGCGGCGAACACCAGCAGCCGGGCGACGGTGAACGCGAAGTCGCCGTTGGGGAGTTCAGCCAGGGTGACGTTGCGGAAGTCGTCCGGTCCGCGGAAGTAGGCGTAGGCGTCCTCGCCCCGGCCGGTGCCGTCGACCTGGCCGGCCCGCGCGTAGAGCAGGCGGGCCTGGCCCAGCAGGTCGAGCCCGATGTTGGCGAGCGCCACCTCCTCCTCCAGTTCGGGGGCCCGGGTGGTCCACTGCGCGAGGCGCTGCGCCGAGACGAGGGCGTCGTCGGCCAGCGCCACGCACAGGGCGGCCAGTTCCGCCCGGTCCACCGCGTCCGGCACGGCGGTGTCCACGCCGTGCAGCGGGTCCTCGAAGCCGGTGCCGTAGGCCCAGCGGGTGTCGTCCTCGTGCCCCTCGGCCAGGGTGAGGTAGACGTGGTCGTCGCTCATGCCGGCCTCCTGGGGGTGGTTCCGACGACGCTGCTTTCGGAACACGCCCTAGATGTGCGGGACGTCATCGGGGATGTCGTAGAAGGTGGGGTGGCGGTACACCTTGTCCGCGCTGGGGTCGAAGAAGGGGTCCTTCTCGTCCCGGGTGGAGGCGGTGATGTGCGCGGAGCGCACCACCCAGATGCTCACGCCCTCGTTGCGCCGCGTGTACAGGTCCCGGGCGTGGGTGAGGGCCATCCGGTCGTCGGCGGCGTGCAGCGAGCCGACGTGCACATGGTTGAGCCCCCGCTTGCCGCGCACGAACACCTCGTACAGCGGCCAGCTCCGTCCGCTCTCGCTCATGCCCTCGCTCCTTCCCGCTCGGCGGCCGCGCGGGCGGACACCTTGGCCGCGTGGGCGAGCGCCGCCTCCCGCACCCAGGCGCCCTCCTCGTGGGCGGCCCGCCGCCGGGCGACCCGCTCGGCGTTGCACGGCCCGTCGCCCTTGATGACGGCGGCCAGCTCCGCCCAGTCGGGGGTGGAGAAGTCGTGGTGTCCGCGCTCCTCGTTCCAGCGCAGCTCCGGGTCGGGGAGGGTGACGCCGAGCCTCTCGGCCTGCGGGACCGTCATGTCCACGAAGCGGCGGCGCAGTTCGTCGTTGGTGTGCCGCTTGATCTTCCACGCCATCGAGCGCGCCGAGTTGGGCGAGGCGTCGTCGGGCGGGCCGAACATCATCAGCGACGGCCACCACCACCGGTTTACCGCGTCCTGCACCGTCTCCCGCTGGGCGGCGGTGCCGCGCACCATCGTCATCAGCAGTTCGTAGCCCTGCCGCTGGTGGAAGGACTCCTCCTTGCAGATCCGGACCATCGCCCGCGCGTAAGGGCCGTACGAACTGCGGCACAGCGGCACCTGGTTGCAGATCGCCGCGCCGTCCACGAACCAGCCGATGACACCGACGTCGGCGAAGGTGAGGGTCGGGTAGTTGAAGATCGAGGAGTACTTCTGGCGGCCCTCGATCAGCCGCTCGGTCAGATCCTCGCGGTCGGCGCCGAGGGTCTCGGCCGCCGCGTACAGGTACAGGCCGTGGCCGGCCTCGTCCTGCACCTTGGCGAAGAGGATCGCCTTGCGCCGCAGCGACGGCGCGCGGGTGATCCACTCGCCCTCCGGCTGCATGCCGATGATCTCGGAGTGGGCGTGCTGCGCGATCTGCCGGACGAGTGTCCGGCGGTATCCCTCGGGCATCCAGTCCCGCGGCTCGACGCGCTGGTCGCGCGCGAGCGTCGCGTCGAAGCGCTCCTGGAGGTCCGGCGGCACGCGCTCCGCCGCCGGACCGGCCTGCTCTGCCGTCATCCCCACCGACCACCAATCCCAACCGACCGTTCGTTCGGTCCATGGTACGCCGGGACCCGGGGGGTCCGGCAACCTCTCGCACCCGGGTTTCTGCGCCCCGCCTCTCCGCCGCCCCGCGGGACGGCGGGGGTCAGACGCCCTCGGACGGGACGGCGTACAGCCGGGGGAGGTTGACGACGATCGCCTCCTGGGTGCTGCGGGCGATGACCACCACGGCCTCCTCGGCGGGGTCGGGGTTCTCCTCGCGGTGCGGCACGAACGGGGGGACGAAGACGTAGTCGCCGGGGGCGGTGCGCAGCCGGATCTCCTCGGGCTCGGCGTCCGGGCCGCCGGTGTCGTCGAGGAAGACGAACTCCGGGTGTCCGCCGACGATGTAAATGGCGGTCTCCGACTCCCCGTGATGGTGGTCGGAGGAGGAGGTCGAGGGGGCGACGTGGGTCTGTCCCATCCACAGCTTCTCCGAGCCGACGGTCCGGCCGCTGACCGCGGCGAAGCGGCGCATGCCGCCGGTCTGCGCGGTCCCGTCGTCCAGGGAGTCGGCGCGGACGTGGTGCAGGCGGGCGCGCAGCGGGGTGACCGGCCGGCCGGGGGCGTCGGGGAGGTCGGGGAGGTGCGGATGGAAGCCTTCGCCGGCGGTCGTCAACGGGTCGCTCATGGGCGGGACGCTAGAGCCGTCCGGAAAAGGATGTCAAGAGGTGTCCATTGTGGTTCACCTGCGGCAATGTTCCCGCAATGTAGGCGGCAACCGGTCCGAAGCCGCCGCGTCGGGAGCGGCGCCGGGGCATGATGGGGGCATGCATATCTCCGCGAAGGCGGACTACGCCCTGCGGGCCCTGCTGGAGCTCGCGCGCGAACCCGCCCGCCCTCTCACCTGCGAGGGCATCGCCTCCTCGCAGCAGATCCCGTTCCGGTTCCTGAAGTCCGTGGTGGGCGAGTTGCGCCGGGCCGGGCTGGTGCGCAGCCAGCGCGGCTGCGAGGGCGGTTACTGGCTCGGCCGGCCCGCCGACGAGATCAGCCTCCTCGACGTCACCCGCGCGGTGGACGGCGCGGTGCTCACCCTGCGCGGGGAGGGGCTGGCCGCACTGGACTACCCCGGCCCCGCGGCCGGACTGCCGGGGGTGTGGCGCCGTATCGAGGCCGACGCGGTGGCGGTCCTGGGCGGGACGAGCCTGTCCTCGCTGCTGCCCGCCGTGCGGCACGCCCGCGAGGCACCCGCGTCCGACGAGGTACCCGTACCCGAGGAGCCGCGGCACCCGGCGGCCAGAGGAGCCGCGTGACCTCCGGGACGGGGCGACGGCCCGGGACCGGGGCGCCGGGGACACCCGGGGAGACGAGCGCGGCGCGGACGGCGAGGGCCGAGGAGACGGCGCGGGCGGACGTGGAGGTGGTGGAGTACACCGACCCGCTCTGTCCCTGGTCGTGGGGTGCGGAGCCGGTGCTCCGCCGCCTCGGCGCCGCGCTGGGCGGCCGGGTCCGCCGGCGCCGGGTGTACGGCGTCCTCTTCGACCACGACGACGACCCGCCGCCGGACCCGGCGGCGGAGACCGCCTGGTACGCGCGGTACGTCGAGGACGTCAGCGCGCACACGGGCGCCCCGCGGGCGGCGCGGCTGAGCCGGGTCGCGGCGTCCTCGTGGCCGGCCTCACTGGTCGCCAAGGCCGCGCGGCGCCAGGGCGAGGAGGTGGCCGAGCGGGTGCTGCGGCGGCTGCGGGAGACCCTGTTCGTCCTCGGGGAGCCGGCCGACACGCCCGCACTCGCCCTCGCCGCGGCGCGGGGCGTGCCGGGCCTGGATCCGGCGAGGCTGGCCGCCGACGCGGCGGGCGCCGCCGTCCTGGCCGAGGTCCGCGCCGACCGGGCGGAGGCGCGCCGGCCGGTCCGCGAGGTGCTGGCGGTGCCCGCGGCCGGCTCGCCGCACCCGGGTGCGGCCAAGGAGACCGACGACGGCGGCCACCGGTACGCGCTGCCGACGGTGCTGGTGTCGGGCCCGGCCGGACGCCGCGCGGTGCCCGGGTGGCGGCCCTACGAGGCGTACGCCGCCGCCGTCGACGCGGTGTGCCCCGGGGCGGTGTCACCGTACGACGCCCTGTCCCCGGCGCGGGCGCTGGAGCGGTACCGGAGCCTGACCGAACCCGAGCGGAGGCTGCTCACCCGGGGGCCGTGGCCCCCGGCCGGTGCCGTGCGGGTGGACACCGCGGGCGGGCCGCTGTGGCTGCACCCCGACGAGGCCGCGGTGCACCCCGCCACCCGGGGCGGCGGGCCGGCCACGCCGCCGCCCGCCCTCTGATCAGCCGTCATGCCGTCCCGGGCAATGAGACATCGACAGGTGTCCATTGACAGCCGTCGCTTCCTGCCCACAGGATGGCCGCATGCTCACGACGCACCCCGGTGTGGTGTGCCGCTACGTGGATCTGCGGCGCACCTGCAGCGCTCTCTGTCGCTGACCGACCGCCGCCCCCGGTCCTCAAGGCTCTGACCTTCCGCGTCCTCCCGTAGCCGCGCCCCGCGCGAGCGGACCGCGTACCCGGAGCCCTCCCTCTCCTCGCGTCGCGCCACCGCCTCCCCTCCCCCGCCACCGGTCCGCCGCCGCGTACCCCGTGCCGCCCCGCCCTCGACGGGGTGTGTCCGACGTGCCCTCCAAGGCTCCCGTCGGCATGCCCGCCACGCGGCGCGGCCGGGACGACGGCGGTACCCGGCCGGGGCCCGGCGGTGTACGCCCCCTGCCCTTCACCGTCCTTCCGGCCGCCCCGACGCGGCCGGTTCCTCCAGAAAGACGACACATGTCCGGACGCCTCACGCCCCGACGCCCGAGACTGGGCCGCCCCTCCTCCGTCCGCCTGCGCACCGCCGCGCTCGGCACCGTGCTCGCAGCCGTCCTCGTGCCCGCCCTCGCCGCCTGCGGCGGTGACGCCTCGGCCGGCGGCGGCGCCACCCTGAAGTGGACCTCGACCTACTTCCCCGCCCACTGGGACCCGGTGGTCGGCGGCAGCGGCGCCCAGTTCCGCGAACTCGCGCTCGTCTACGCCTCGTTGACGAAGGTCGACGAGAAGGGCGAGGCCGTGCCGGACCTGGCGGAGAGCTGGAGCTACAACGACGAGGGCGACGAGATCACCTTCCACCTGCGCTCCGGGCTGAAGTTCAGCGACGGCGAACCGGTGGACGCCGCGGCCGTCAAGGCCGCCGTCGAACGGGCCCAGAAACAGCGGAACTCGGCCCTCTTCGGCGACCTGACCTCGATCAAGTCGGTGCGGGCGGACGGCCTCGACGCCGTCTTCCACCTGACCCAGGTCGACTACCAGATCCCGCAGTTGCTCGGTGAGCGGGTCCTGCAGATCGCGAGCCCCCGGGCGGCGAAGTCCCCGCAGAAGCTGGACCAGAACCCGGTCGGCGCGGGCCCGTTCACCGTCACCCAGATCGTCCCGGGCACCAAGGCCGTGCTGAAGAAGAACCCGGACTACTGGGACGCGGAGAACATCCACATCGACACCGTGGAACTGACCTCCGCGCCGGACACCTCCACCGTCGTCTCCGGTCTTCAGACCGGGGTCTACAACTTCGCCGACATCGCCCCCAGCCAGGCCGGGAGCGCCCGGAAGGCCGGTCTCGACGTCTTCGTGCAGCCCGGCTTCAACGCCTCCAACATCAGCCTGAACGTGAACAAGGCGCCGTTCAAGGACGACCGGGTCGTCGACGCGGTGCGGTACGCGATCGACCGCCAGGAGTTCGTCGACAAACTGACCTTCGGCTACGGGGAGGCCACCGACCAGCCCTTCCCGAAGGGGTACGTGGCCTACGACCCGAAGTCGCAGAACCGCTACCCCTACGACCCGGCCAAGTCGAGGAAGCTGCTGGCCGAGGCGGGGTTCAAGGCCGGTGACATCAAGCTCGACCTGGTGATCCCGGCCGAGGACCCGCAGGCGGAGATCGTCCAGTCGCAGCTCGGGAAGGTCGGCATCGAGGTCGCCATCAAGGTCGACAAGAACTGGGCCACCCCGTTCTTCGCCAAGGACCTGACCTTCTCGCTCTACAGCACCACCGGGCGCGACTCGGCGGTGCAGACACTGACGGCGCACTTCGGACCCGACGGCCCGCTGAACCTCAGCTCGCCCTACCAGCCGGCCGGCTTCGAGGCGGCGGTGGCCAAGGTCCGCCGCACTCCCCTCGATTCCCCGGACTACCCCGAGGTCCTCCAGGCCGCGACCCGCGCCGGGCTGGAGAGCAGGGCACTGGTCTTCACGTACTCCCAGCCCAACCTCATCGCCAAGAGCAAGGCGGTCTCCGGCCTGCCGAAGAACCCGGCCCACCTGAACTGGACCGGCGTGACCATCGGCGGCAGCCGATGACGGCCACCCCCACACCGGCCCCGCCCGCCCCCGGACGCGAACCCGGCGACGGCCGGGAGGCCCGCACCGGCCGAGAAGCCCTCGCCGCCCGCGACGTCACCGCGGACCGTGAAGGCACCGCCCGGCGCCGGGCGGCCGCCGCCCGCGCGCGGCTCGCCCTGGTCCGTGTCCTGGCCACCCTCGCCCGGTCGGTCGCGCTCTTCGTGCCGGTCTTCCTGGTGGCGACGTTCGTGACGTTCGCGCTGCGCTCGCTCAGCGGCCTGAGCCCGGCCCGTATCCAGTTGGGCGAGGAGGCGACCCCGGAGGCCATCGCCCGGGTGGAGGCGCAGTGGGGACTCGACCGGCCCTTCCTCGCGCAGTACTGGGACTGGTTCACCGGTGTCCTGCAAGGGCAGTTGGGTGCCAGTTGGACCAACGGCGCCGACATCTCCACCCTCATCGGCCTGGGACTCGGTGTCAGTCTCTCCGTCGCGGTCCTCGCACTGGTCATCGGCGTGACGGCGGGGTTCGCGCTCGGCACTCTGGCGGCGCTGCGCCGCACCACCTGGGTGGACCGCGCGGTCACCGGGTTCGTCACCGTGATCTCGGTGATGCCCGCGTTCGTCGTCGGGATCGTGCTGGTCGCCGTCCTCGCGGTCGGGTTCGGCCTGTTCCCCTCCGCCGGGTACGTCCCCGCCGCGCAGGGGGTCGGGCCGTGGCTCGCGCACATCACCCTGCCGGCCCTCGCCCTCAGCCTGGACGTGGTCGCGGACGTGGCCCGGCAGTTGCGCGGCAGCCTCATCGGCGCCTACCGCGAGAACTACGTGACCGGCGCGGTGGTACGGGGACTGAGTCCCCGGCGGATCTTCTTCGCGCACGTCCTGCGCAACGGCCTCGGGCCGACGCTCGCCACGCTCGGCCTGAAGTTCCCCGCCCTGGTCGGCGCCTCCGTCGTCACGGAGTGGGTCTTCGGGCTCCAGGGGTTCGGCCGGTTCGCCAACGACTCCGCGCAGGCCGGTGACGTCCCCGCCGTGCAGGGCGTCCTGGTGGTGTCGATCGCCCTGGTCGTCTCCTTCAACCTCATCGTCAACCTGGTGCTGGCCCGCGTCACGCCGGCCGCGCAGCGAGGAGTGTGACATGGTGCGCCGCATCCTCGGCCTGACCTCCGGCCGGATCGCCGTGACCGTCCTGGGCCTGATCGCCCTGCTCGCGGTCCTCGGCCCGCTGCTCGCCCCGCAGGACCCCCTCGCCACCAGCCAGAACGTTCTCGCCGGGACCTCCGGCGCGCACTGGCTGGGCACCGACCACCTCGGGCGGGACGTGCTGAGCCGACTGCTCGACGGCTCCCGCGTCAGCGTCGCCGGCTCGCTGGAGGTCGCCGTCACGGCCCTGGTCGTCGGTACGGTCCCGGGCATCCTCTCGGTCCATCTGGGCCGGCCGTTCGAGTGGGTCACCCTGCGGCTGGCCGACACCCTCGTCGCCCTGCCCTTCCTGCTGTTCGCCGTCGCCGTGATCGCCCTGCTGGGCAACGGTCTGACCCAGGCGATGCTCGTCACCGGGGTGCTGGTCTCCCCGCTGTTCTACCGGGTGTCGCGGGCCGCCACGCTCGCCGTGGCCCGTTCGCAGTACGTGGAGGCGGCGATCGTCTCCGGTGCGTCCGTCGGCTGGATCGTACGGCGCCACGTCTGGGCCAAGGTGCTGCCGCCGGTCGCGGTGGCGTTCGCGCAGACCGTCGGTACCGGCTTCGTCATCGTCTCCAGCCTGACGTTCCTCGGTATCGGCGTACAGCCGCCGGAGCCGACCTGGGGCGGACTGCTCGCCTCCGACCTCGGCTACCTGGGGCTGCGTCCCTGGGCCCCGCTCGCCCCGGCCCTGCTGATCATGGTCACCGTCTGGGCGGGCAACCTGCTCGCCGACGCGATCCGGGACGTCTCCGGCGAGGCGGGCCGCGCCCTCGTCGCCGGCCGCGCGGCCCGCGCCCACCGGTCCGCGAAGTCCGGCCCCGCTCCCGTCGGAGGCACACGATGACGACCCTGTCCGGAAACCTCCTCGGCCGCCGGGCCGGTACGTCCGCGGCGCGGCGCCCCGAGGCGTCCGACCCGCCGGTGGAGCCGGTGCTCTCCGTGCGCGACGTCCGCGTCACCGACCGGGCGACCGGCCGGGAGATCGTGCACGGGGTGAGCTTCGACCTCACACCGGGCCGGGCGGTCGGCATCGTCGGCGAGTCGGGCAGCGGCAAGACCCTCACCTGCCGGGCCGCGCTGGGCATCCTGCCCGCCCACTTCGAGATCAGCGGCGGCCTGATCGAGATCGAGGGCACCGACATCTCGACGCTGACGCCGGCCCGGTGGACGGCGCTGCGGGGCGCCACCGTCAGCGCCGTCTTCCAGGACCCCGCCTCCTACCTCAACCCCTCGGTGCGGGTGGGCGCGCAGATCGCCGAGGTGGTCCGCGTCAAACAGGGCCTCAGCCGGCGCACGGCCCGCCACCGCGCCGTCGAACTGCTCCGCGCGGTCCATCTGCGCGACCCTGAGCTGGTCTACGGCCAGTACACCCACGAACTGTCCGGGGGCATGCTCCAGCGGGTGCTGATCGCGGCGGCGATCGCCGCGGAGCCCCGGGTGCTCATCGCCGACGAGGCCACCACCGCGCTCGACGTCACCGTCCAGGCCGAGATCCTCGACCTCCT
The DNA here is from genome assembly GCF_039542605.1 of Streptomyces ziwulingensis. Lineage (NCBI taxonomy): Bacteria > Bacillati > Actinomycetota > Actinomycetes > Kitasatosporales > Streptomycetaceae > Streptomyces > Streptomyces ziwulingensis. The sequence continues at coordinate 45,308 of NZ_BAABIG010000025.1, read as the reverse complement.
CGCCGACCTGCGGGAGCGGTCCGGACTGGCGCTCGTCGTCGTCTCCCACGACCTGGCCGTGGTCGCCCAGCTCTGCGACGAGGTGCTCGTCATGCGCGGCGGCGAGGTGGTCGAACGGGGCCCGACCCGCTCCGTGCTCCACGACCCCCGGCACGACTACACCCGCCTGCTCGTCGACGAGCACGAGAGCTACGGCCTGGACAAGTTCCTCGCCCCGGAGACCTCCGTGCGCCCGAAGGCCCCCGGGACGCCCGAGCACCCGAAGCACCCCGAGTACTCGAAACCCCCGAAGGAGACACCGTGACCTCCCGGCCCTCGCAGGAGCTGCCGACCGTCGGCGCCGAGGGGACGGCGGGTCCCGTGCTGGAGGTCACCGGCCTCGACGTGCACCACGGGCGCGGGCGCCGGCGCCGCGGCGCGCTGCGCGGTGTCTCACTGAGCGTGCTGCCGGGCGAGACCGTCGGAGTCATCGGCGAGACCGGATCGGGCAAGTCCACCCTGGCCCGGACCGTGCTCGGCCTGGTCCCCGCCTCCGCCGGGTCGATCACCCTCGACGGTCAGGACGTCACCTCCCTAGGCGCGCGCGGGTGGCGCGCCCTGCGCCGCCGCGGTGTCGTGCAGTACGTCTTCCAGGACCCGCTGCGCAGCCTCGACCCGGACCTCACCGTCGCGGACTCCCTCGCGGAGCCGCTGCTCGTACGCGGAGTGCCGCGCGGGGAGGCGGGGGAACGGGCCCGCGCCTTCCTCGACCGGGTGCGGCTGACCGGCGACCTCCTCGACCGGCTGCCCGGTGAACTCTCCGGCGGACAGCGCCAGCGGGTCGCGGTGGCCCGGGCGCTGATCACCGAACCGCGCCTGGTCATCCTCGACGAGCCGGTCAGCGCCCTGGACTCCGCCAACCGCGTGCAGATCCTGCAGATCCTCAAGGAACTGCGCGCCGAGGGGACGGCCCTCGTCCTCATCTCCCACGACCTCGGTTCCGTCGCCGGGGTCGCCGACCGGATCGCCGTGCTGCACCGGGGCGAACTGGTCGAGACCGGTACCGCCCGGGACGTCGTCACCCGCCCGGAGCACGTCTACACCCGGCTGCTCGTCGGCTCGGCACCGACCCTGCGCGGCACCCCCGCCGACCGCGCCGAGCGCGCCGCACTCCGTGCCCTGCTGCCCACCTGACCACCCGCCCCGCCCCGCACACCCGCCGCACACCTCTCGCACAGACACACAGACACACAGACAGGAAGACTCATGACCCGCACGATCCACCTCGCGCTGCACCCCTACGGCGTCGGCGGTCCCGGCCAGCACGGCCTGTGGAAGGACCCGCGCGTCGCGAAGAACGCCAGCATCGACATCGGCTACTACATCCGGCAGGCCCAGGCCGCCGAACACGCCCTGTTCGACGCGCTGTTCATCGTGGACAGCCAGTTCATCAACGCCACCTACCCCTCCCACTACCTCAACCGGCTGGAGCCGCTCACCCTGCTGTCGGCGGTCGCCACCCACACCCGGCACCTCGGCCTGGTGGGCACCGCCAGCTCGACCTACAACTCGCCGTTCAACCTGGCCCGGCGGTTCGCCTCGCTGGACCACATCAGCGGCGGGCGGGCCGGCTGGAACGTCGTCACCAGCTTCGACACCGGGACCTCCCGCAACTTCGGGTTCGACGAGCACCTCGACTACGCCACCCGCTACGGCCGCGCCCTGGAGTTCGTACAGGTGGCGCGCGGACTGTGGGACTCCTACGAGGACGACGCGTTCCCGGCCGACGTGGCGCGGGGGGTGTTCCTCGACCCGGAGCGGCTGCACGCGCTCGACCACGCCGGCGAGCACTTCAAGGTGGCCGGGCCCCTGAACATCTCCCGCTCGCCGCAGGGCCAGCCGGTGATCTTCCAGGCGGGTGTCTCGGAGGAGGGCCGGGACCTGGCCGCGCAGGTCGCCGAGGGCATCTACGCGCCGGGCGGGTCGCTGGAGCAGGCCCGGGAGTACTACGCCGACGTCAAGCGGCGCACCGCCGCCTACGGCCGCGACCCCGACCACATCAAGATCTTCATCCACGGCGGTCCGGTGGTCGCCGCCACGGACGAGGCGGCCCGGCGCCGGGAACGCGAGATCTTCGAGGAGGACAACGACTTCGCGAGCAACCTGGCCCTGCTCGGACGCTCCTTCGGCGCCTACGACTTCAGCGCGCACGACCTGGACGCCCCCTTCCCGGACGTGGCACACCTCGCGGAGAAGGGCGGCCGCACCGGCGCCGCGAAGCTCATCGAGCGGGCCCGGGAACAGAACCTGACGTTGCGTCAAGCAGCCGAGTCCGTGAACGAGTTCCGCCGCTCGCCGTTCGTCGGGGCGCCCGAGACCGTCGCCCGGACCATCGAGGAGTGGTTCGACGCGGGCGCCTTCGACGGCATCAACCTCGCCTTCCGCACCGACGAGGAACTGGAGCTGTTCGTGGACGGCGTCGTCCCGCTGCTGCAGAAGCGCGGGCTGTTCCGCACGGAGTACACGGCGGACACCCTGCGCGGCCACCTCGGCCTGCCCGTCCCGGCCAACCGCCACACCGCCGCGCGCACCTCGCAGAACGGCTGAGCAGCCGGCAGCCGCACCCACCGACACCCGCACCCGCACCCGCATCCGCATCCGCATCCGCAGAAGGTGAGTGACATGACCGAGTACACCGACCACCACGCCCCCGAGGGGCTGCGCACCCGGGGCACGGTCCTCGTGGTCCCCGGCCGCGGCGAGTCCCGGGAGACCTACGGCCGCCTCGGCCGGCGGCTGGCGGCCGACGCCTACCGCGTCCGCGTGGTCGACACCCCGGAGGTCGACGCCGACGACGTGCCCGGCTCGCTCCGGCGTCTGGGGGCCCGGCTGGCCGCGGCGGTGGCGGGGACCGCGGCCGAGGACGGTGTGGCGCACCCCGTCGTCCTGCTGGGCGCCGACTCGGGCGCCGCCGCCCTCGCCGCGCTGCTCGCGGGCCCCGGGCTGCCGGGGGGCGACGGGCCGCAGGCCGTCGTGCTGGCCGGACTGCCGGGCCGGACGGCCGCAGCGGGCACGGCGGCCGCGGGCACCTGGGAGGACGAACTCGACGTCCGCACCTCCTGCCCCACCCACCGCGGCACGCTCACCGAGGACCGGGGCGTGCGCCGCGGCTCCCTGGACCACGCGGTGCCCGAGGCGCTGCTCGCGGCGGCCCACGGCGCTGCCCTCACCGTCCCCGCCCTGCTGCTGGTCGGGGACGCCGATCCGCTCGCGGACCGCGCGGCCCTCGCGGACACCGCCGCCGCCCTGCCCCGGGCCCGCCTCGCGGTCGTCCGCGGCGCCCACCACGACGTCCTGAACGACCTCCAGCACCGCTCGGTGGCGGCCGAGATCGTGACGTTCCTGGAGAACCTGCGCAACGACCTGGCGCCCCTGGTCACCGTGGAGTCGAGCGCCTGGTGAGCCCGCCCGCCGCCCGAGCGCCCGGCCCCCGCGCCCGGCCACCCACCCCGTCCCCTCCCCCGGAAGGCCAGCCATGGCTCGTATCCTCTCCGTCTCGGCAAGCCCCTCCGCCTCCTCCCGTACCGCACGCCTCCTGCGTCACCTGGACGACCGGCTGCGCGCGCAGGGCCACGAGGTGACCTCGCTGGAGGTCCGTACCCTGCCGGCCGACGCGCTGCTCGGTGCCGACTTCGGGCACCCGGCGATCGTCGGGGCGGCCGCCCTGTTCGAGGAGGCCGACGGGGTGGTGATCGGCACGCCCGTCTACAAGGCGGCCTACTCCGGCCTGCTGAAGTCGCTGCTCGACCTGTTGCCGCAGTACGCCCTGGCCGGCAAGACGGTGCTGCCGCTCGCCACCGGCGGGTCCACCGCCCACGTCCTGGCCATCGACTACGCCCTGCGTCCGGTGCTCAGCTCGATGGGCGCCGCGCACATCGTGCCGGGGTGGTTCACCCTGGACCGGAGCATCACCGTGGGCGACGACGGTTCGGTGACCGTGGCGCCGGAGGCGGCCGGGGCGCTGGCCGAGGCCACGGACCGCTTCTCGACGGCGGTGTCGTACCGCACGTTCGACCTCGTGCCCGCTGCGCCATCCGGGGGAGGCGGGCGCATGACGGGAGACCCGCTCCCCCAAGCGGTCAACCAATGACTTGTGCACGCACAAGTCGGAGGGTCCATGACCGTGAGGAAAACCCTGGCGTTCGGGGCGAGCGCAGCGATGTGCGCCACCGCGCTGCTGACCGGCTGCGCCGCCGAGCCGCGGGACGCCTCCTCGCGGAGCACCCCCGCTCCCGGCGGGCGCGGCTCCCCGAGCCCGGCCGGCCCCCGCACGGTCCCCGGTCTGGGGCCGGAGACGGCGGCGCGGATCCCCGCGGCGTCCCGGCAGGCGCTGGTGGTGCGGGGCGCGACCGAGCTGAGCAACGAGGCGCGGGCGGTCCTCTACGAGCGCGGCGGCCCGGGTGACCGGTGGCGACTGGCCGCCGGTCCGTGGCCGGCCCACAACGGGCTGCGCGGCTGGACCCTCGACCACTGGGCGGGCGACCTGCGCACACCGGTCGGCGTGTTCTCGCTCAGCGACGCGGGCGGCCGGCTGCCCGACCCGGACACCCGGCTCCCCTACGACCAGGACCCGGAGTTCGAGGCGTCGGGCACCGGGCACCTCGGCGAACCGCTGGAGGGCTCCTTCGACTACGTGGTCGCCGTCGACTACAACCGGGTGACCGGCACGACCCCGCTGGACGAGACCCGCCCGCTCGGGGAGGACCGGGGTGGCGGTGTGTGGGTCCACGTCGACCACGGCGGTCCCACCAACGCGTGCGTGTCGCTGAGCGCGGAGCACATGCGGGTGCTGCTGCGGGCCCTGGACCCGGACCGGGAACCGGTCGTGGTCATGGGGCCGCGGGCGGTGCTGGCCGAGTAGCCGGCGCGGTGTCCGCGCCCTTCCCGGCGGGCGCCGGCTCCCAGCGGATGCGCGTGGCGCACAGGGACACCACCAGGGCGCAGGCGGCCACCGCGCCCATACCCCACGCCAGGTCGCTCGCGTCGGCCAGGAAGCCGATCAGCGGCGGCCCGGCCAGCAGGCCGGTGGTGCCCATGGCGGCGACGAGGGTGAGCGCGTCCGATCCCTGCCGGGCCGCCGCCGCGTACACGCACGGCGTCACCGCGGCGACGCCCAGTCCGACGCAGGCGAAGCCGAGCAGGGCGGGCAGCACACCGCCGCCGACCAGCGCGAGGGCGAGCGCGGCGGCGGCCAGCGCGCTGCCGGTGAGGACGACCCGCCGGTCGCCCCAGCGCAGCCGCCAGCCGTCGGCGAAGATCCGGGCGACGAGCATCGCCCCGGAGACCACGGCGATGCCCAGCGGCGCGAGTTCGGCGGAGGCGCCGGCGATGTCCTCCAGATACAGGGTGGACCAGTCGTTCATCGCGCCCTCGGCGACCGTGCCGAAGACCATGGCGCAGCACATCCACAGCGTGAGCCGGGTCGGCAGGGACCACCGGCGGCGCCGCTCGCCGCCGGCCGGTCCGGCCGGTCCGGCCGGCGCGGCGTCGGGGAGCAGTCCGGTGCGCGCGCTCAGACCGAGCGCCACGAGCAGGGCGAGGGCGAGGGCGAAGTGCGCTCCGACCGACGGGGTCACGGCGTTCATGGCGGAGGCGACCAGCGCGGCGAGGAGCGATCCGGCGCTGAAGGTGGCGTGCAGCTTCGCCATGGTGTTCCGCTGGTGCCGGGCCTCCAGTTCGGCGCCCTGCGCGTTCATGGCGACGTTGAGACAGCCCACCAGCACGCCGTCGACGCACATGACCAGCAGGGCCGTGCGGTAGTCGGGGGCGGCGGCCAGGGCGGGCAGTGCCAGGGCCAGGCAGAGCTGGGAGAGGAGGGCGAGGCGCCGGGAGCCCAGGCGTCTCATCAGATGGGCGACCAGCGGGAAGGAGACGGCCGCGCCGACGCCCGCGGCCATCAGCAGCACCCCGACCTGGGCCGGGGAGAGCCCCAGTTCGGTCTTGAGCGCCGGGATTCTCGACGCCCAGGTGGCGTACTGGAAGCCGAGCGAGCAGAAGAGCGCGGCGATGGCCGCCTGGCCGCGCCGGAAGGGGTCGTGGAACGGGGACACGCGCATCAGCTCGCTTCGCGGACGGGGGCGGAGGTGGGGGCGGGCCGGGCCGCCGGCAGCGGCCGGGACATGTAGACGGCGCCGGGTCCGTAACCGTCGACGGGGGCGGCGCCCGGGTGCGCGGCGAACCCGCGGGCCGCCCAGAACCGGTCGCTGCCGCCCACCGCGACCAGCGAGAGGTGCGTGTCGCCGCGGCCCCGGGCGACGGCGGTGAGGTGGCGCAGCAGGTGGCGCGCGAGCCCCCGGCGGCGTAGGGCGGGCGCGACGACGAGGTCGTGCAGGTGGAGGTTGCCGGCCGCGGGGCGGGGCGCCTCGTCCTGTCCGAGGCCGGGGCAGTGGAACGCCGGGTACGGCAGTGCCAGCAGGTACCCGGCCGTGCGGCCGTCGGCGTCCAGGACGAAGCAGGTGTCCGGCGAGAGCGCCGCGCGGGACTGGAGCGCGGCCCGCCCCTCGACCAGGCCCAGCCCGGCGTAGGCGGTGCGTTCCAGCGCCACCACGGCGTCCCAGTCACCGTCGCGGATACGGCGGATCCGCACGGCCCTCTCGCGGGAGCCGCCTTCATGCCCGGTCACGGGCGCCGCCTTCGGGTGTTCCGGTGACGGTGTACGGGAGCGGGGCGAAGCCGTTGAAGCCGAGGGTGGTGTAACTGGTCGCGTAGGCGCCGCTGGAGAGCACCCAGACCGGATCGCCCGAGGCCAGTGCGCGGGGCACCCGGACCAGGCCGTGCTCGTGGGAGTAGGCGTCGTCGCTGTCGCAGGTGGGGCCCGCGACGACCGCCGGGACGAGATCACCGCCGGTACGGCCGGGTGCGGGGAGGTGTCCGGGGAAGACCAGCCGGTACTGGAGCGCGTCCATCTCGTAGAGCCCGTTGAACTTGCCGCAGCTCAGGTAGAGCCAGTGCCGGGGTGTGCCGTCGGGCCCCCGGCGGTGGGTGAGGCGGGCGACGTGGGCGCGGATGGCGCCGTGGTCGGCGACGAGGTGCCGGCCCGGTTCGATCACGAAGTCCAGTGGGCCGCCGTGGACGCGTCGCAGGTGGGCCATGCCCTCCCGGACGACCGCGAAGATCTTGTCCAGTGGCGGGTGGAGGGGGGTGCCGTGCCGGTCGAGGTAGCCGAGGGCGGGGAGGCCGCCGCCGAGGTTGACGTGGTCGAGGCGGACACCGCGCGAGCGCAGGGCGCGCAGGACGCCGGCCAGGTCCTCCAGGGCGGTCCGCCAGGCGGTCGCGGTCATCTGCTGGGAGCCGACGTGCACCGACAGGCCCGAGGGCACCAGTCCGCGCTCGCGGGCCCGTTCCAGGACGCGGACGGCGTCCGCGGGCGCGCAGCCGAACTTGTGGGACAGGCCCCACACCGCGCCCGCTCCCGCGGTGGCCACCCGGCAGAAGACCCGGGCGCCGGGCGCGTGGACGGCGAGCGCGGCCACGTCCTCCAGGCTGTCGGTGGCGAAGGCGCGGACGCCGAGCCGGTGGGCGGCGGCGATGTGCCGGTCGGACTTGACGGTGTTGCCGTAGTGCGTGCGGGCCGCCGGGACCCCGGCCCGCGCCGCCTGTTCGATCTCGGCGGGGCTCGCCGCGTCCACGCCGGCGCCCCGGCGGGCCAGGGCGGCGAGGACCTCGTCCACCGGACACGCCTTCATCGCGAACCGGACCTCGGCGCCCGGCAGTTCGCGGCGGAGTGTGTCGTAGCGGTGTTCGATGCCGGCGAGGTCCAGGACCAGCCGGTCGTCGGTGGCCGCGGTGAGCGCCGCGGCCAGCGGGGCGCTGAGCCCGGGGGTGTCCGCCGGCCGCACGGTGGGGGTGGCCGTGCTCATCCGGGCCGTCCGGCCGGCGCGGTGAGCGGGGTGGCCCCGGCGGCGGCGACGAGCGGTTCCCACGCCTCGGTGAGCAGCGCGAAGTCGCTCATGTCGTCGCGTGCCTCGTCCAGGAGCCGTTCGCGGCGGGCGGCCAGCAGGTCGGCGACGTCGGCGTACCGGCCGCCCAGGCGCCGGTAGGCGCGGTCGACGGCGTCGAGCCGGCCGGTGTTCTCCGCCCGGTCCAGCAGGGTGCTCTCCCGGACGAGCGCGGCGACCCGCGCGGCGCGCACCCGTCCGTCGTCGTCCAGGAGTTGCTCCCCGGCCGCGGCCATCCGGTCGTAGACGTGGTGGAAGTAGCGCATCGACAGCAGGAACTTGACGAAGCGTGTCTGGTAGGCGCGGAAGCCGGGGCCGGTCCTGCGCTCGCCGGTGTGGTAGTTGACGATGTGCCGGTTGTGCAGGACGCCGGGCAGGCCGGCGGAGTGGACCAGGTGGATCAGGAAGTAGTCGCTGCCGATGGTGTCCCGCGCGGGCGGCAGCGGCACCCGCTCGTGCACGCCGTGGAAGCTGATGTTGCACATGTCGACACGCATCGGGTCGACCAGGGTGAGAGTCGCGTGGTCGGCGGTGAACGGTGCGGTGCCCGCGCCGAGGAAGGACTCCGCCGCCAGGTCCCGCTTGCGCTCGGCGGACCAGTGGGCGGGCGCCCACAGTCCGACCACGTCCCGGTACACCTCCGGGTCGGCGGCCCGCATCTCGGCCAGGTCCACGGAGAGTTCGCCGATGAACGAGGCTGCCACCATCGCCACCCGGCGGCCGGCCGCGGACGCCGGCAGGTCGGTGCGGGTGACCCTGGGCGCGGCGTCGGCCGCGTGGCTGCCGAGGGCGCGCAGTTCGTGGTGGACGGGGAAGACGGTACGGCCGTCCAGTACCTGGTAGCGGCTGTCGGAGTCCCGGCGGTGGACGGACTCGCAGCCGAGGGCGGCGGCGATCAGGAAGGCGCGGTCGGTGCAGGCCCCGTAGGAGACCGTGTCCGGCAGCAGCAGGTCCAGGAGCAGTTCGGGTTTGGCGGAGCCGGAGCGGGCGGTGACGCGCCGGAGAAAGTCGCGCTGCCGGTCCTCGTCGAGGTGGTGGACGGTGACGCGGGGGTGCGCGGGCAGGCGGCGGACCGCCTCGGTGTGCCCGGCCCGTACGGGTGGCGGGCAGGAGTCGAGGATCAGCACCCGCACCTCGACGTCGAAGTGGGCGGCGGCGTACGCCGCCTCCGCGCCGAGGGCCGCGATGGTCTCCGGGCAGGCCCGGTTCGTGGGGAGGGTCAGACAGATGCGGCGCATGCGGCGTCCCCGGTGACCTCGTCGGCGTGGCTCTCCCCGTGCCAGGACCTCAGCCCCAGCAACCTCTCCCCCAGTTCGCTCAGTTCGGCCGTCGGATAGCGTTCGGACTCGGGCCGGGCGGCGTCGCCGAGGAGGGTGGCGTTCCACTCGGGGGTGGCGAGGGTGCGCCAGGAGTCGACGCGTGAGCGGCGCAGCGAGCGGTGGGACTCCAGCGCGGGCATCATCGACAGGTACTGGACCGCGCGCACGCCCTCCTTCGAGGTGTTCGGGGCGACGCCGTGCGCGAGCAGGCCGTTCCAGACGAGCAGGTCACCGGCTTTCAACTCAGGTCGTATGACAGGCAGTTCGGCGCGGTCGACGGCGGGGCGGATCGGGTCGCGGTCGGCCGGCTGGAGGGCTTTCCAGCGGTCGAAGCGGTGGAAGAGCTCGGGGCAGCACTGGAAGCCGCCGTGGTCCGGCTCGGTGTCGCTGAGGGCGATGATGCCCTGTACGCGCTGCGGCAGGACACCGAGGGTGGTGTCGACGTCCCAGTGCAGGTTGATGTCGAAGCCGCGGTCCCGCTCCTCGATCAGCGCGCGGTCGCGGTTCCTGACGTTGGGCGGGTTGAGGTTGAGCCGGTCCAGGGTGACCCACAGCTCCTCGCAGTCCCAGACGTCGACGAAGGCGTCGTAGACCCGCCGGGTCTGCCGGCTGTCCCAGATGAGCTGGTGGTGGTACGCCTCCACGAAGCCGTAGATGTGCAGTTCGCGGTCGAGGTCGCCGCGGTAGGGCCGTTCCTCGTACCAGGTGTCCGGGCGGCCGGGGTCCAGGCCCTGGAACTCCCAGGCGAAGTCCAGCAGGCGCCGGGCGGCGGCCGGGGCGATCGCTTCCTTGACGACCACGTAGCCGTACGTCTGCCAGTGCGCGAAGTCCTTTTCCGAGAGCACCCGCAGCGGGCGCCGCTTGTCGAGGTCGCGAAGGGGGGTGCGGGCGAGGTAGGTGTCGGCGTCCGCGCTGAAGTAGGGGACGTCCGAGGCTGCTCGGTGGAGGTAGGGGTCGGGTGTCGCCATGTGGTGCTCCAAGTGGTCACCGCCGCCCGGGCCGTGGGCGGCGGTCTGTGCGAGGGGGTGGCGCCGGGTACGTACGCCGGGTCGGGCACGGAGAAGGGGAGGAGGGCGGCGGGTTCCCGCTCGGGGCCGGGTGGCGGAGCGGGGCGGCGAGGGCGGCGGGACGCATGGCGGTTCCCGGCGCGGACCGTGCCGGTTCCCCGGCCCGTCACACCTCGTTCCGATTCGGTCGTCACGGGTGCGGCGGCCGGGGCCCTGCCGCACGGCGGACGCGTCGGTCACCTCTGGTACGCCCGGCGTGGAACACCGGTCACTCATGCCCCACGCCGAACGTGCGCTCACAATGGACTAGACCAAGTGAGGCTGTCAACACCTCTCACCGGCGACCGAGTTGGGCCGCCCGAGCCCGCGGATCACCCGTCCCGGGAGGTGGCGGCAGTACGGTGCCGGGTGTCCCGGGGCGGCCGCCCGGCCGGGCGGGTGTTCAGCCGAGGGCGGCGCGGCCCCGGCGCCAGTAGCCGAAGAAGGCGATGTCGGACTTGGGCATCATCAGCAGTTCGGCCATCCACGCCTCGCTGTTGCGGCTGGGCATCCACAGCCCGTCCTGCCCGTCGCGGGGGAAGAACAGCCGCACGGTCTGGTCGAGGCCGGTGGCGTCGAGGTGGGCCAGTTCGGGGCCGCCGAGCGTGCCGGTCGAGAAGTGCGGGCTGAGCCGCTCGGTCCCGCGCACCTCCAGCGTGATCATGCGTCGGGTCCGGGGGGTGCGCACCTTGGGCAGCATGCTTGTTCTCGTCTCGCTCCCGTCGTCGGGTGGGGCGGAGGGGGCGGGCCAGCGCGGTGCGCACGGTTCACAGGTCCAGGACGAGTCGCGGGGACCGGGCCCGGGACACACAGCCAGTTGGGGAGCCGCACGTCGATGTGGGCGCCCGGCGCCCAGGACGCCCAGTTGGGCGGTGACGATCTCGCCGGCCGACGGCACCTCGTCGGCGAGGGCCTGGCCGGCCGGGTCCCACAGCCGGGACCGGACCACGGCGCGGCCGCAGTGGAAGTACACCTCGCTCACCTCCACGACGACGGCCAGCACCGGACGCCTGCCCTCGGTCTCCATCCGGGCGAGGACGTCGGGTTCGTCGGTGGGGCGGGCGGAGCCGTTGACGCGCAGGGTGAGCAATTGTTCAGGTCGTTCGCTACTCGCTTTCACGGTGCTGGCCAGGAGGTTCCATGGCGTCCGATCGACGCGGCACAAGCCCACGTAAACAGCCCCGCCAGGTCCGGGCCGAGCTGACCCGTGAGCGCATCCTCGACGCGGCTGCTCACGTTTTCGGCGAGTACGGCTACGCCGCGGGGACCACCAACCGGATCGCCGAACAGGCCCGGGTCTCGATCGGTTCGCTCTACCAGTACTACCCGAACAAGGACGCGATCCTGCTCGAGCTGGTGACCCGGCACCTCGACTCCGGGCGGGACTTCGTCGAGCGGCGGCTGGAGCAGGGGCTGCCCGACTCGCTGGAAGGGGTGCTCCGGCTCTCCGTCCGGGCCGCGATCGACAACCACCTCGACGACCCGCGGCTGCTGCGCGTCATGATGGAGCAGGCCCCGCGCTCCCCCGAGCTGCTCGCCAAGGTGAAGACGTACGAGAAGGAGCACCTCGACCACGTACGGGAGTTGCTGCGGCGGCGTCCCGAGGTGCGGGTGGCCGACACCGAGGTGGCCGGCCGGCTCGTCGTCGCCACGATCGAGCTGGTGGTCCACAAGGTCGTCGCGGACCCCGGCTCCGTCGACCTCGAACGGTTCGAGAACGAACTCGTCGCCATGCTCACCCGCTACCTGACCGGCGGCTGAGCCTCCCGGCGCAGGAAACGGATCACCGGGTGGCCGGGGCCGTCGGTGACCTCGGCCCGTACCCCGTAGACCTCCTCGATGAGCGCCGGGGTCAGCACCTCGCCCGGGGTGCCCTCGGCGACCGCGCGGCCCTCGCGCAGGACGAGCAGCCGGTCGCAGTACATCGCGGCGAGGTTGAGGTCGTGCAGGGCGATCACGGTGGTGACCGGCAGGCTCACGACCAGTTCCAGCAGGTCGAGCTGGTGCTGGATGTCGAGGTGGTTGGTGGGCTCGTCCAGCAGGAGTTCGCGGGGCTCCTGGGCGAGGGCGCGGGCGATCTGGACGCGCTGGCGCTCGCCGCCGGAGAGGGTGTGCCAGGACTGGCCGGCCCGTCCGGCCAGGCCGCTGCGGTCCAGCGCGGCGGCGACGGCCGGGCCGTCGGCGGCCGAGCCGGCCGCCCAGGGGCTGCGGTGCGGGATGCGGCCCAGGGCGACGACGTCCCGGACGGTCAGTTCGGTCTGGGTGTGCACCTGCTGTTCGACGGTGGCGATACGGCGGGCCGCGACCCGGCGGCCGACCCGGTCGAGCACCAGGCCGTCGAGGGTGACGACACCGGCGGACGGGTGCAGGACGCCGGCCAGCAGCCGCAGCAGCGTGGACTTGCCCGAGCCGTTGGGGCCGAGCAGCCCGACGGTCTCGCCCGGTCGGGGGGCGAGGGTGACGCCGTCGACGACGATCCGGCCGCCGGCACGGCGGACGACCCGGTCGGCGCGCAGCCCGGCCGTCCCCGCCACCGCTTCCCCGGCGCCCGGGAGGTCGCCCGCCGGCTTCCTCGCGGCCGCTGCCCGGTTCACGTCCGCCGCCTTCCCCGGTAGAGCACGGCCACGAAGGCGGGCACGCCGATCAGGGACGTCACCACTCCCACCGGGATCTCCTGCGGGTCGAGGACGGTACGGGCGAGGGTGTCCACCCAGACGAGGAAGACGGCGCCGGTGAGGACGGTGACGGGCAGCAGCCGGGCGTGGGCGGCCCCGGTGAGCGCGCGGGTGGCGTGCGGCAGGACCAGTCCGACGAAGCCGATCGCCCCGGCGCAGCTCACCAGCGCCGCGGTGAGCAGGGCGGTGACGCACAGGAGGATCAGGCGGGTGCGGGCCACCCGGACGCCGAGGCCGGCCGCGGCCTCCTCGCCGAAGGTGAACGCGTCCAGGGTGGAGGAGTTCAGGAGGCAGACGACGAGTACGCCGGCCAGTACCGCGGCGCAGAGCAGCACCTGCGTCCAGTCGGCGCCGGTGAGCGAGCCGAGCAGCCAGAACAGCACGCCCCGGGTGGTCTCGGCGTCCGCCGAGGTGAGCACCGTGAACGAGGTGAGCGCCGAGAAGAGCTGCATGACGGCCACCCCGGACAGCACGACGCGGTCGACGCTCCCGCCGAGCGTGTGGCTGAGCAGCAGCACCAGCCCGAAGGAGAGCAGGGCGCCGAAGAAGGCCCCGGCGGAGAGCGACACCGCTCCCCCGCCCACCCCGAGCACGATCACGGCGACCGCCCCGGTCGAGGCGCCGGAGGAGACGCCGAGCACGAACGGGTCGGCCAGCGGGTTGCGCAGCAGGGACTGCATGACCGCCCCGCACAGGGCGAGGCCCGCCCCGCAGACCGCGGCCAGCAGGGTGCGCGGCATGCGCAGGTCCCACACGATGCCGTCCCGCAGCGGCGGCAGCGTGGACTCGCCCAGCCCTAGGTGGGCGGCGACGGAGGCCCACACGTCGGCCGGGGAGATGTCGGCCGGTCCGATGGTCACCGCGACGGCCACCGAGGCGACCAGTGCGAGGAGTCCGCCGACGGTGAGCAGGGGCGTCCGGGCGCTTGTCACTTGACCAGCCCGAGGTCCCGCAGACCGGTGGCCACCTGCTCGATCCCCTCGACCGTCCGCAGGGAGGGGTTCATCGCCTGCCCGCTGAGCAGAACGTACCGCTTCTTCCTCACCGCCTCCAGGTTGCGCGTGGCGGGGTTGGTCTCCAGGAAGCGGATCTTCGCCTTCGCGGTCTCCGCGGTCTGGGACTTGCGGGTCAGGTCGCCGAGGACGATGACGTCGGGGTCACGGTCGGCGACGGTCTCCCAGTTGATCTGGGGCCACTCGTCGTGGGTGTCGGAGAAGACGTTCTCGGCGCCCACGGCGCGGGTGATGGCACCGGGGGCGCCGCAGCAGCCGGCGAGGTAGGGCGACTGGGAGTTGGCGAACCAGTACATGAGGGAGACACCGGAGGCGTCCAGGCCGTCCGTGGCCTCGCGCACCCGTTCCTTCAGGCCGGCCACGAGCTTGTCGCCGCGCTCCTCGACGCCGAAGGCGCGCGCCAGGTCATGTATCTCGCCGTAGACGGTGTCGAGGGTGAGCGGCGTGGAGCGGGAACCGTCGCCGGCGCTGTCGTTGTCCTTGCCCGCGGCGCAGTCGGACGGGGAGACGTACGTGGGCACGCCCAGTTTCTCGAACTGCTCGCGGGTGGCGACACCGCCGGTGCCGAGCGTGGAGACGAAGGAGGCGGTGACGAAGTCCGGTTCGGTGTCCAGGACCTTCTCGAAGGAGGGGGCGTTGTCGGCGAGGCGCGGCACCGAGGCGTTCGCCTTCTCCAGCCCCTTCAGCACCGGGTCGGTCCAGGTGGCGGTGGCGGCGAGGCGGTCCGCCAGGCCCAGGGAGAGCAGGATCTCGGTGGAGCCCTGGTTGAGGGAGACGGCGTGCCGCGGCGCGGAGTTCAGGGTGACCTCGTGGCCGCAGTTGCCGAGGGTGAGCGGGTAGCCGGTGGCGGCGGACCCGGCCGCCTCGCCGGCCGCCGTCCCGTCCGGGTCCTGGGCGGAGCCGCACGCGGTGAGCAGCGCGGCGGAGGTGAGCAGGAGCGCGACGGGGCGCACGGGGGAACGGAACACGGGAATGCCTCAGCTTTCGGGGCTCGGACGCGGAGCCTGGCCTACGGTCGACCTCCGCGCGGACGCGGAGGTGCCAGCAGGTCTTCGGACTCGGGTTCGTCCGGACGAGGCGCCTTCCCGGGAGGTGTGCGCCGGCGCGGTGTCCGGCGTGGTCTGTCCCAGTGGCTTCAGTGCCCCGCCCGTCCCCCTCACCGCTGCGCGTCAGTTCCGGATTCACACCGGATTCCCCGACCACGGATGTGGCACGACTGGCCTGCGCAGCGTACCAACCTCCCGGTCGGTGGCCTCGGGCGGCCCGGTCAGCCCGCGGTGACGGCGGCGAGCCGCGCCCGGACCCGGTCGGTGCCGGCGGCCGTGCGCAGGGGCGCGGCGACGGCACAACCGGGCAGGGTGGCCTTGGCCAGGGCGCCCAGCAGGGCGCGGGGGCCGCCGTCGAGGTAGGTGGTGAACCCGGCCCGGTGCAGGGCGTGCAGGGCCCGCGGGAAGGCGAGGGGTTCGGTGAGGTGGGCGGCCGCCGCGGTGCGCAGTTGGGCCGGGGTGCGGGCGGGGCGGCCGGCGGCGGTGTGCACGGCGAGCGTCGGGGGCCGCAGCGGCTGGCCGCGCAGAAGGGCCCGGAAGGCGCGGTGGACGTCGGTGAGGAGGGGGTGGTGGTAGGCGGTGCGGCTGGTGAGGGGGGTGGCGCGGTGGCCGCTGTCGAGGACCGCCCGCCGGGCCCGGTCCAGCGGGGCGGCGGGCCCGGCGAGGACGACCTGGGCGGGGGCGTTGTGGGCGGCGATCCGTACCTCGGACAGGCCGGAGGCGCGGAGCAGTTCCGCCGCGCGGTCGGCGGTCAGGTCGGTGGCCAGCATTCCGGCGGCGGGCAGCCCTGCGGTACGCAGCAGGCGGTCGCGGACCCGCAGCAGCCGGACTCCCTGGCGCACGGTGAGGACCCCGGCCGCGGTGAGGGCGGCGAGGTCTCCGACGCTGTGGCCGAGCACCGCGTCGACCCGGGTGCCGGTGTGGCGGGCGAGGCCGAGGAGCAGGGTGGCGGCGGCGACCGCGGCGGCGTAGGTGGCCAGGTCGAACCCGAGGGGGTCGGCGCGCAGGAGTTCCTCGGGGCCGGGTGCGCCCTCCTCGGTGAGGAGGGCGCCGACCGGCGCTGCGGCATCGCCCCGGCCCGCCGCGGCGGCGTCCGCGGCGGTGAGGACCTCGGCGACCGCGGGGACCTCGCGCAGGTGACGCAGGGCGCCCGGAAGGTAGGCTCCCTGCCCGGGACACATCAGCACCGTGCGCGGCCGGCCGTCCCCGGCGGCCGGTTCACCGGGGGACATCGACGATTTCCGACGGGGCGCCGCAGGGGTGGGTCATGAGGCGTTGGCGAAGGCCAGTGCGACGTTGTGGCCGCCGAAGCCGATGCTCGTGCTGACCGCCGCGAGCGGGCCGGACGGCAGCGACTCGGGGTGCCGGCCGACGACGTTCAGTTCGATGGCGGGGTCGACGCGTTCGAGGCTGCGGGTGGGCGGTGCGGTTCTCTCGCGCAGGGCGAGGACGGTGGTGACCGCCTCGATCGCCCCGGCGGCGCCCAGAGTGTGTCCGAGGGCCGCCTTGGGCGCGCTGACCGCCACGTCGTGCAGCGCCTTGCCGAAAGCCGTGTGCAGCGCCTGGGCCTCGCAGAGGTCGCCCACGGGTGTCGAGGTGGCGTGCGCGTTGACGTGCCGTACGTCCGCGGGCTCCAGTCCGGCGTCGTGCAGCGCGGCGCTCACCGCGGCGGCGCAGCCGGTGCCGCCGGGGGCGGGCTGCGCGACGTGGTGACTGTCGTTGGTGATGCCCGCGCCGGTCAGCCGGCAGTGCACGCGGGCGCCGCGGGCCGCGGCGTGCTCGGCGCTCTCCACCACGAGTATCCCGGCCCCCTCCCCCATCACGAAGCCGTCGCGGTCCGCGTCGAAGGGGCGCGAGGCCCGGTCGGGGTCCTCACTGAGCCGGGAGAGTGCCCGCAGGCGGGCGAACCCGGCGAAGACCAGCGGATGCAGTCCGGCCTCGGCGCCGCCCGCGACCACCACGTCGGCGCGGCCGTCCCGGATCAGTTCGAGGGCCTGGGCGACGGCCTCGGCGCCGGAGGCACAGGCGCTGACCGGGGTGTGCACCCCGGCCCTCGCGCCGACCAGCAGGCCGACCTCGGCGGCCGGGTGGTTGGGCAGCATGACCGGGATGGCCCGGGGGCTGACCCGGGCCGGACCGCCCGCCTCCAGCCGGCGGTTCTGCTCCAGGATGCTGAGGAGCCCGCCCAGCCCCACGCCGACGGCCACCACGACCCGGGAGCCGCGCTCGACGAGCGAGGGCCCGTCCGGCAGGCCCGCGTCCCGCAGCGCCTCGCGGGCCGCGACCAGCGCGAACTGTGCGGAGCGGTCACAGTGCGACACCTTCACCGGTGACAGCACCGAGGCGGGGTCGACGGCGGCCGGTGCCGCCGGATAGATCTGCGCGGGGCCGCCCGGCACCCCGTAGTCGACGCGTTCGACGCCGCACGCCCCCTCCAGGAGCGCCGTCCAGGTGGAGGGGACGTCACCGCCCAGCGCCGTGGTCATGCCCAGCCCCGTGACGACGGCCTCCGTCCGGTGGCGGTCCGGTGCCGCCGCCCGCCATGGGCTCACGCGGCGCCGCCGGCCGGGGCGGCGACCACGGAGGAGAGGTGGTCGACGATCTCGCGGACCGTGGCGAGCCCCGCCGCCTCCGCCACGGGCACCTGGACGTGCCACCGGTCCTCGATCGCCGCGACCAGCTCCAGCAGGGCCAGCGAGTCGACGCCCAGGTCGTCCTTGAGGTGGCAGTCGAGACCGACCTCGTCGGCGGAGACGTCCTCCACGGTGGCGGCCAGCAGCTCGCGCAGCTCGTCGAAGAGCTCTCGTTCCTCGGCGTTGATCGGCATGACACGCTCCTTTTCCTCGTCCACACGTCGCGCACCCGGGCCGGGAGGCGGGAGGACCGTCCGGCCCGGGTGTTCCGACGTGGCACCGGCGCCTGCCGGATGCACGGCGACAGCCTTTCCGAGCAGCCGCGGCGGTAACCGCCGTTCGAGGAGGGACGGCGGGGCGGCAGAAGCACGCGAGGGGCGCCCCCGGAGTCACCCGGCCGCCCTTCACTCACAGGCGCCCCCGGGCGCGTGCAGGGTGCGCGGCGGCCGGCGCGTAAAGAACCGGCGCGCAACGGCGATGACGGCCGCCGCGCGGAACGGCCCGGCCGGTCACGGTCGGTCGGTTGCCGCCGGTCAGTCGCGGCCCGGCCGGTAGCGGCCCTCTACGTAGACGAGGGCGTCGCCGACGGGGCGTTCCGCCGTACCGCTGGGCCGGTTGACCAGGGCGCCGCGCACCGACATGGCGGTGGAGCCGCCGCCGTCGAGGTTGACGGCGTCCCGCAGGCCCAGCGACCGGGCCACGGCGGCGGTCTCGGCCATGGTGGTGCCGACGCTGCCGGTCATCCGGCCGTCGACGGTGACCAGCACGATTTTTCCGTCCCGGGTGGTGCCGGCCAGGGTGCGGGGGTTGCGCTCGAAGAAGCTGCCGGTGCCGTCGGGCACCACGATCCGCCCGTCCCGGGTGAGGCGGTAGCGCCCGTTGACGCCGAACAGCCCGTCCCGCGCCGGAATCCGTCTGCCCTGTTCGTCGGTGAGTTCCGAGGTCGTGGTGAGGCAGCCGCCGCCCGCCAGGTCCAGCAGGGCCGCGCTCTCCTTCCCGGTGGCCTGCAAGGAGGTCTGACGGCCGGTCAGCCGGGTGCCCCGGGTGGTCGCGGTGCGCACCACGCAGCCGCGGCGCTCGAGGACCACCTCGACGCCGGCGCCGGACGGGGTGGCGTCGGCGAACTCGGGGGTGAACCGGACCACGTCGCCGGAGTCGGCGCACCCGCTCTGGTCGGGCAGGCCGGCGCAGGCGGCGGGGACGACCGGCGGGTGGTCGAGGTACTCCAGCGGCAGTGCCGCCCCGGTCCGGCGGTTGTGGACGCCGCCGGTCCAGCTCAGCCGGCCGGTCAGGGTCCTGCCGGTGCGGGCGTCCACGACGAAGTCGGCCTCGGTGGCGTCTCCGGTGGGCTCGCTCAGCAGCTTCCCGCCGTACAGGCCGAGGCCGACCGGGTCACCGGGGTACAGGGCGCTGGCGGTGAAGGTGAAGAAGGAGGCGTTGACACCGGCCAGCGCCCCGGCGCCGCTGACCAGGTCGGTGGTCTTCTCCGTGCGGGCGAGGTCGGGGCCGTGGGTGGCCTTCAGGTGCCCGTCGGCCCTGCGGGGGTCGATGGTGAGGACGTTGACCGCCCACGGTCCCCGGGTGGTGGTGTTGATCTGGTCGGCGGGGGCGGGTTCGGTTCCCCGCACGATGCGGGTGAGGGTGACGCCGTCGGCCAGGGTCTCGCTGCCGCGGGTCTCCACCAGGTCGGCGTCACCGAGCGGCAGCGCGGCCGGGACGGCACCCGTCCGGCCGCTCGCACCGGCTTGTCCGCTCGCGTCGGTACGTCCGCTCGCACCCGCCTGGCCGGTCGCGCCCGCCAGCACGGTGAGCGTGGCGGCGGTGACGGCCAGCGCGCGCCACCCCGCGGAACTCTTCGAGAGAGATGTCATGCACGCGATACTGGCGGACCCCGGCCAACGCGCACCGGCCCGGGAGTTGATCCGTCGGCTCCGCGCGGATGAACGCTGAGCCCCGCCGCTTCGTCCCGCTCACTCGAACCGGGCGGTGATCAGGGCGATGTCGTCGCCCTTGTTCTTCCCGAAGCGCGCCAGCAGCAGATCACACAGCTCTTCGAGATCGTCCGGCCCGTCGGCCACCACCGTCCGGAACTCGGCGAGGGTGGTGTCCAGGGCGACGGACCGCACCTCCACGAGACCGTCGGTCACCATCAGCAGGGAGGTGCCGCGCGTGATGTCCACGACGGTGGGCGGCGGGTGCGACAGCCCCATGCCCAGGAGCGGGCCGTGCGGGTGGTGGAACCACGGCCCCTGGTCCGGGTCGATCACCAGGGGCGGGAGGTGACCGGCGTTGGCGATGTGCAGGTGACGGTGGTCCGGGGTGACGAGGACCAGGCAGAGGGTGAGGGTGATGCCGGGCTGCGACTGGCCGAGCAGGGTCTCCAGACGCTCCAGTATGCGGTGCGGGGGGTGGCCCTCGATGGCGTAGGCGCGCAGCGCGTGGCGGACCTCGCCCATGACGGTCGCCGCGGTCACGGAGTGTCCGACGACGTCCCCGATGGCGAGCAGCAGGCCGCCCGGCGTCCGTACCGCCTCGTAGAAGTCGCCGCCGATCTCGGCGTGTTCGGAGGCCGGGAGATAGCGGAAGGCCAGCTCGACGCCGGGGACGGCGGGCAGTTCCTTGGGGAGGAAGGAGCGTTGCAGGGCGAGCCCGAGGGCGTGTTCCTCGTTGTAGGTCCGCAGCGCTTCGAGGGCCAGGGCGCTGGCGTTGGCGAGCTGCTGCAGGAGCTGCTCGTCGTCGGCGCCGCGCAGGACGCTCGCGGGGACGGCCATGCAGACGGGGGGACGGCCGCGCTTGGTCCGGGCGACCGCGAGCGCGATGTCTCCGGGGAGGTGGTCGGCGGGCAGCAGGGCCTGCCACTGCCCGTGCGGGATCCGCACCACCGTGACCCCGGTGTCCTGCTGCAGGCCGTGGGCGGCCAGCCGGTCCAGCAGGCCGGGATGGGCGGGCCGGGTCTGTACGGCGGCCAGGGGTGCGTCGATCATGCTGTGCACGGCCTGCGCCTGGGGCGAGAGGAACACCGCGCTGGCGGGGCTGGACAGGACGGTGGCCGCGCCGCCGGTCGCCGCCGAGGCGAAGGAGTGGAAACCGACCGCGCTGTAGACGTCCAGGGTCGCCCGGTTGAGCGCGAAGAGGCGGTGCGCGAGCCGTTCGGCACGTTGGCGGGCCCGGGCGTAACGCAGGGTGGCGGCGACGGTGGCGAGCAGTTCGCCGGGGTCGATGGGCTGGTCGAGGTAGGCGTCGGCACCCCGGCGCAGTCCTTCGGCGTGGTCGTCGGGGCTGATCGCGGCGGCGGAGATCTGGATGATCGGCAGATGGGCCGTGCGCGGGTCGCTCTTGAGGCGTTCGCTGACCTCGAAGCCGCTCATGTCGGGCAGCAGGACGTCGATGATGGCGAGGTCGGGCAGCAGCTCGGGGGCGGTGTCCAGCTCGGCCAGTCCCTCCTCGCCGGTGGCGGCGCCGATGACCAGGTGTCCCGCGCGCCGCAGCCAGCTCGTGAGGATGTAGCGGTTCGCCTCGCTGTCGTCGACGACCAGGACGGTCGCCGGCACATGGTCCTGCGCTCTACTCGTCACGGTCCGCCCTTTCGGCCTCGGCTTCCTTCGGGTACCCGGGTCCGAGATCGGGTAGGCGCACCTGTACGCGGGTGCCGGTGCCGACGGTGCTGGTGAGGCTGAGGGAGCCGCCGAGCAGTTCGGCGAGGGTACGGGCGTAGGGCAGGCCGAGGCCGGTGCCGGGCTGTCTTCTCTGCTGGGCGCCGCGGACCTGGTAGAACGCCTCGAAGACCCGGCCCTGCTCCTCGGGCGGGATGCCGATGCCGGTGTCCGTGACGGTGAACAGGATGGCGGCCGCCGACGGCTCGGGGTCGATGTCGACGTCGAGGCGCACCTCGCCCCGCTCGGTGAACTTCATGGCGTTGGAGAGCAGGTTGCGCAGGATCCGGACCAGGAGCGTCTCGTCGGTCACCAGCGCCGGCTGCCCGGTGAGGCCCGGGGTGACCAGGGTGACGCGCTCGTGGTCGTGGCTGCTCAGGATCAGGCTGCGCAGGTGGGCGACGACCAGGCGCAGGTCCACCGGTTCCGGGTGGATCTCCAGGTGGCCGGCCTCGGCCTTCGCCACGTCCAGCAGGTCGCTCACCAGGGCGAGCAGGGTCTGCCCCGAGGAGGCGATGAGTTCGACCTGTTCGCGCTGTTCGTCGGTGAGGGCCTGGGAGCTGGGGGCGAGGAGCAGGGTGGAGAGCGCGACGACGGAGTTGACCGGGGTGCGCAGTTCGTGGCTGATGTTGGTCCAGAAGCGGGTCTTGGCCTCGCTCGCCTCCAGCAACTGGTGACGTTTGTCCTCCAGCTCGGAGTGGAGCGCCACCACACCGCTGTTGGTGGCCTCCAGTTCCTGGGTCAGCTCGGAGTAGAGCGCGAGCACGCCGCGGTTGGTCTCCTCCAGCTCCTCGTTGAGCCGGCGCATCTCCTCGCGCTGGGCGCGGGTCTCCTCCAGGGTGGCGATCAGGTCGCGGGTCTGGGCGCGCAGGTCGTCCGCCTCGGTGGACCGGGCGTCGCCGCCGAGCGTCTCCGCCAGCCGGCTCCGCTGTCCGGCGGCGTCGGCGGCCTCCGCGGGGAGGGGCTGGGTGATGACGATACGGCCGCCGCCGGCGTCGGCCTCGTGGTCGAGCCGGACGAGCTTCGCGGCCAGGTCGAGGGTCTCCTGGGCCGGCGGCGGCCCGCCCGCCCAGGAGAAGGTGACGACGAGAGCGGCGGGCTGTTCCGCGGTGTCCAGTCCGAAGGAGACCTTCAGGCCGCGGGAGGCCAGCCGGTCGCGGCCCAGCTCGCTGACGGCGGTGGCCAGGCGGACCTGGTCCTGCCGTTCCAGCTCCAGGACTGCCGCGGCCTGCTGCGCGCCGCGCCGCAGGCCGAAGACGTCCTGGGCCGAGGTGAGCGCGAAGGCCGCCACCGGCTCGGCGGTCCGGTCGGCGGCGGCTTCGGTGGGGCGGGAGGTGCCGCCGCGAAAGCCCGGTTCACGCTCGCCGGCCGTCACGGTCACCCCACCCCTCGCCTCTCACCATGCTCCCTTGACCACGACGACACTGGCGTCGTCCCGCCGTACCGCCGCCTCACGGAGCAGTTGTCCGGCCACGACGAGCGGTGAGTGCCGCAGCAGTCCCGGCAGCGTCGCCTGGTCCCAGCGCTCGGTCAGCCCGTCGGAGTGCATCACGAGGGCGCCGTGCTCGGGGAGGCGTTCCTCGAACGTCCGCAGCCGTCGCATGTGCGCGCCGACGATCCCGGGCGCCGACAGCAGGGCCCGGCGGCCGTCCTCGCCCACCAGGAAACCGCTGACGTTGCCGATGCCGCAGTACAGCAGCCGCCCGGCGGCGGGCTCGATCCGGGCCACGGCGACCGCTCCGCCGCGGGTGCCCCGCAGTGCGCGGTGCACCGCTTCGAGCGCGCCCTCCGGACGGAGGTCACGGGTGTCCTGGAAGGCGCGGACCGCCGCCCGGCTCGCGCGCTCCGCGAGCGGACCGTGGCCCAGTCCGTCGCAGAGCATCACCATGAGGGCGTGGCCGTCCGGGCCGTTGTCGGGAACGCTGCGCACGGCCCACGCGTCACCGCACACCGTCTCCCCGCTGATGGGCCGGGTCAGGCCGGAGGCCGGAGCGGGGTCCGGCTTCGCCGGGACACCCCTGACGTCCGTGGCGCGGGGCCAGAACTGAGCCGTCATGACGGTGCCGCGCCCGGGGACGGAGTGCAGGTCGAAGTGGTCGGCGAGCCGGGAGACGGCGCCCAGGCCGATGCCCAGGGTGCCGGCGCTGGAGGTCCCGTCGGCGAGGGCCGCGTCGACGTCGGGGATGCCGGGACCGGAGTCGACGGTGAGGAACTCCACCCCGGCCTCGGCGGCGGTGCGCACCGCACGCAGCAGCAGCGCGCCGTCCACGGCGTGCCGGTTCACGTTGGTCGCCGCCTCGGTGACGGCGAGTGCGACCTCGCCCGCCCGGTGGCTGCTGAAGCCCAGCCGCCGGGCGAGGGTGGCGGCCGCGCCCCGGGCGGAGGCGGAGAAGGACGGGCCGTCCCGGAACCACGCCACGTCTTCGCAGTCCAGGATCGTGGCAGTGTTCACCTGACCCACTTGATGATGGTCACGGCGGTGCCCTCTCCTACGGCGGTGTCCAACTGGAAGTCGTCGACGAGGCGCTTGGTGCCGCTGAGGCCGAGCCCCAGCCCGCCGCCCGACGTCCAGCCGTCGGTCATCGCCTGCTCGATGTCGGGAATGCCGGGTCCGGAGTCCTCGAAGACGGCGCCGACGCCGCGCCTGCCGCCCGACTGGACCAGGCCGGCCCGCACCGTGCCGCCACCGCCGTAGATGAGGGTGTTGCGGGCCAGCTCACTGGCCGCGGTGATCATCTTCGTCTGGTCGACCAGGGAGAGCCGGCAGCGCTGGGCCAGCGCCCGGATGGCCTGGCGGATGTGGACGAGGTCGCCGTTGCGCCCGATGGGGTAGGTCTGCGGCTCCTCACCGGCTGACCAGGGCGCTGTCACCGTGGGGCCGAATCGGAGGACCGGCGCAGCTTGGCCAGACCCTTCTCCAGGTCCAGGGCGGTGCTGACCCCGCCGAGCGAGAGGCCGAGTTCGACCAGGGTGATGGCCACCGCCGGGCGCATGCCCACGACCACCGTGCGGGCGTCGAGGACGCGGGAGATCGCGGCCACCGTCGCCAGCATGCGGCCCACGAAGGAGTCGACGATCTCCAGCGCGCTGATGTCGATGACGACACCGCGGGCGGACTTCTCCACGATCTGCTCGGCCAGGTCCTCCTGGAGGTTGAGGACGGTCTGGTCCTCCAGGTCGAACTGGACGGACACCACCAGGGTGTCTCCGATCCGCAGGATCGGAATGCGTTCGCTCATCGCTGCGCGCTCCCATGGGCCACCAGGTCCACGCCGGAGCGGCGCAGGGCCAGCTTGAGGGCGTCGGCCAGGCTGGCCTTCGTCACGATGCCCTCGAACTCGATACCGAGGGCGACGATGGTCTGCGCGATCTGCGGGCTGATGCCCGAGACGGTGCATTCGGCGCCCATCAGCCGGGCGGCGACGATGGTCTTGAGCAGGTGCTGGGCGACCTGGGTGTCGACCGCGGGAACCCCCGTGATGTCGATGATCGCCTGCTCCGAGCCGGTGTCCACCAGGGCCTGCAGCAGCTTCTCCATCACCACCTGGGTGCGCGCGGAGTCCAGGGTGCCCACCAGCGGTACGGCGATGACCCCGTCCCACAGCCGCACCACCGGGGTGGACAGCTCCAGGAGCTGTTCCGCCTGGGCGGTGATGATCTCGTCGCGGGTCTGGGTGTACGTCTCGATGGTGAACAGGCCGAGGCCGTCCAGGATGCGGCCGAGCTGGAGGTAGGCGCGTACCGCCTCGGCGGAGCCGTTCTCCAGGACGGGTTCGAGCACCCGCTTCAGCGCGAAGACGCTGACGGCGGTCTCACTCGGCGAGAAGCCCTGCCGCGCCCGGTTCCTGGACATTTCGACCAGAAGGGCGCGTACCTCGGACATCCGCTCGGAGTGGGCGTCGACGGCGCCGTGCCGCAGCGCCTCCACCAGGGCCTCGTACAGCTCGCGCAGTTCGCGGTCGAGCTCCGCGGAGCCCACGCGACCGCCCAACGACCCCGCGACCTCCGCGACCCACGTCGCGGCAAGGTCCTGGCCGTCGACCGTCAAGAGCCCCACCAGGTCCAAAGAGTCGTCTCGCTTCACCATTCAGGCGCCCCTTCGGTATTCATATTTCGTGCCAGGTTGACCTGTGAAGCTTACGGTACGAACCGAGCGGACCCGCACGGCCGTCAGTACACCGGCAGCGCCACCAGTGTCCCGGCGTTGAGGACGAAGAGCCGGTTGCGGTCGCCCGCGGCGGTACGGCCCGCTCCGCCGGTGAGGGGGTAGGTCAGCGCGGTGGCGAGGGCGGCTTCCGCGCCCGCGGAGCGGGGCAGGCCGCTCACTCCGGTGTCCTCGCTCTCCACCACCCAGACGCTGTCCGCCTGGACCACGGGCGGCTGCCACGGCGGGGCGGTTCCCTTGACGAAGCCGACGCTCACCGGGTCGCCGTCCGCGCTCAGGTGGCGCAGCGCCTCGCTGTCCACGGCGTAGACCTCCCCGCCCGCGACGGTCGGCGGGCCCCAGCCATAGCCGTCGTCGCGGACCGCGTGCAGCGGATCGCGCGACCACAGTTCCTCGCCGTCCTCGGCCCGGACCGCCGCGAGGGTGTGGCCGCCGAGGTGGACCACACCGTTGCCGACGGCGGGGGCCAGGGCCGCGGCTGCCTGCCCCTCGCGCACCCATGCCTTCGCCCCGTCCTCGGCGCGGACCGCGGCCACGTCGCCGGAACCGCCGCACACCACGAGCAGTCCGGCGCCGAGGGCCGCCGCCGGCCGGCCGGTGAGTGCCACCGGCGGGCGGCGGGTCCAGCGCACCCGGGCGTCGGCCGTCGCCACGCAGCGCAGGGCGCCCTCGTCCGTGAGGAGGTAGACATGGCCGGCGTCCGCGGCCAGCAGGACGTCCGCCCGTACGTCGGCCGTCCACTTGGCGGCGCCGGTGGCGGCGACGTACGTCCGCAGGACCCCGTCCTCGTCGGCGGTGGCGACCAGCCGGTCGCCGACCGACAGGTAGCCCGCGTCGGCGCGCGCCTCGGCCCGCCAGCGCTCCTTGCCGTCGGTGACCCCGTGCGCGGCGATCCCGCCGCCCGCCGCCGCGAACACCACCACGTCACGGACCGGCAGCGGCCGCGGCGAGTTGGCGTCGGCGACGTCCGTCGACGGCCCCCACAGCGGTGTGATCTCCCCGGTGTCACCGGCCGGCTCCGCCGCCGCCACCCGCACGGCGGGCGGGATGTCGAACGGGTCGGACGACCCGGCGTCCACGCCGCCGCGCCACCACACCGCGCCGCCGGCGCCGGCCGCGAGCAGCGCGCCGCCGCCCGCCAGGGTGCCCAGGAGGCGCCGGCGGGAGGGCCGCGGACCGTCCGGTGTCCGGTGCGGCGCGGTGCCGGCCGGTCGCCGCTGCCCGCCGGTCAGCTCCCGGGCCGCCGCCTCGCGCCGCCGGATGTCGTCGGCGAGCGGTCCGGTGGTCCAGAACCGTTCACTGCCGGCCGGGGGCAGGGCGGCGTCGGCGACCTGGCCGGGCAGCGGACGGGCGGCCGGGTCCCTGGCGAGGCACGGGGCGACCAGGTCGCGCAGCGGCGGCGGGACCAGGTCCAGGTCGGGTGCGCCGTGCACCACCTCGTAGAGCACGGCCGCCACCTCGGTGCCCGCGTACGCGGGCCGGCCGCAGGCGGCGAAGGCGAGGACCGCGCCGAGCGAGAAGACGTCCGCCGCCGGTCCGACGCGCTGCCCCAGCACCTGCTCCGGCGCCCCGTATCCGGGGGTGACCGGGATCTGGCCGGTCCGGGTCAGGGTCAGCCCGTGCTCGGGCCGGGCGATGCCGAAGTCGATGATCCGGGGGCCGCGGGAGGTGAGGACGACGTTCTGCGGCTTGAGGTCGCGGTGGACCAGGCCGGTGACGTGGATGTCCTGGAGGGTGCGGGCCAGCGACCGGGCCAGTTCGCGCAGCAGGGCGTCGCCGAACGGTCCGTGGCGCCGCACCGCCTCGTCCAGCGTGGGGCCGGCCAGGAACTCGGAGGCGATCCACGGCCGCCCCGACTCCGGTTCGGCGCCCAGCACGCGGGCGACCCCCTCGCTCGTCACCGCGCGGGCGGTCCGCGCCTCGCGGACGAAACGGTCCGCGAGGTGCCGGTCGTGCGCGAGTTCGGGCAGCAGCACCTTCACCGCGGCCGGTCCGCCCGCCGCGTCCCGCCCCAGGTACACCTTGCCCATACCGCCCTCGCCGAGGACGCCGACGATGCGGTACGGGCCGAGCCGCAGGGGGTCTCCGGGGCCGAGCGGTCGCACGGGCTGTCTCTCTCTGTACGGGGGCGGGGCCGGGGCTGGGGGCTGTACGGGGGCCGGGGGCCGGGGAGGGGCGGCGGTCAGGCGAGCGGCAGGGCGAAGGTCTCCTTCTCCTCGCGGACGTAGAGACGGCCGCGCTCGCTGTCGGCGGTCAGGACGGTGGCGTCGGTCGGGTACGTCCAGACCGCCCGGCGGGTGCTCAGGTCCACCGCGCGCAGCCCCTTGTCGTCGAGGCTGTAGACGTACTTCTCGCCGACCGCCGGCGCCTCGTCGCGGACGAGTCCGCGGCCGGCGAGGCCCTTCTCCAGCCAGTTGAGGGTGCCGGTGGCCGCGTCGACGCTCACCACGCCCCGGTCGCCCTCGGTGCAGTAGACGACGCCGTCCCGGACGACGGGCGCCCCGTAGAGCCGGGTCTCGCCGGCGCTGTCCCCGGCGTCGCGGCCGTTGCCGAAGATCCACCCGGTCCCGCCGTCGCTGATCCTGACCGCCTCCAGGCCGCTCGACCCGAAGTACAGGTGGCGCTCGTCGTGGACGATCTCCGCGGGTGCCGGGCCGTCGTAGGGCGTGGTCTGCGACCAGTGCTCCTTGCCGTCGGCGACGGCCCGGACCGCCAGGGAGAGGAACGAGGTCTCCGAATCGGCCCGGTAGGTCACCAGACGGTCGCCGGCGACCGCGCCGCACAGCAGTGGCGGCAGGTTCACCTGGCGGGCCGCGTCGATCGGGGCGCGCCAGCGTTCCCGGCCGTCGTCCAGGCCGACCGCGAGCAGGTACCAGGCGTCGCCGGAGGCGGCGCGCGCGGTCAGGTAGGCGACCTTCTTGTCGACGCGGAGGATCTGGTTGCGCGGCTCGTCGCCGGCCAGGCCGCCCAGTTCGGCGAGCGGCTCGCCCAGGGTGCCGTCGGCGGTGTCGATCCCGCAGACCGCGAGCGCGTCGCCCTCGTCGGGGTCGCGCAACGCGTACAGCGCGGTGCCGTCGCCGGTGTAGCGCCAGCCGTCCGCCAGGTTCGCCTGCCAGGTGGCTTCGCCGCTCTCGGCGTTGGCCCCGCTCAGCAGGATGCCGGCCGGCACGGCGAGACCGGTGCCGGCGGGCAGGACGTCCGCACGGCCGGCGGAGATGTGGACGGGCATCGTCCAGAGCCGGGCCGGGGCCTTGACCACGCGGGCGGCGTTCTCGCCGTCGTCCCCGCCGTCCGGGGTGTCCCGGGCGGCGAGCCAGGCCCATACGCCGCCGCCCGCGAGGCCGGCTCCGGCGGCCACGGCACCGGCGGTCACGCCGAACAGCCGGCGCCGGGACATGCCGGGGGCGGTCACCGCGGGCGGCTGCGGCGCGAGGTCGGGCGGCGGGGGCGGCAGCCGGCGCGGCGGCTCGCCCCAGACGGCGTCGGCGCGGCGCGCGATCTCGCGCAGTACGGCGTCGGGCAGGACGTCCGCCAGCAGGACGGCCGGCCGGTGCGGGCGGGTGCCGTCGGCGAGCGCGGCGGCCAGTTCCCCGGTCGTGGGGCGCCTCGCCGGGTCCTTGGCCAGGCAGCGGGCGACCACCGGGACCAGTGCGGGCGGGACGCCGCCGAGGTCGGGTTCGGTGTGGCGGACGCGGTAGAGCAGGTCGGTGGCCTGTCCGGAGCCGAACGGGCCGTGTCCCGAGGCGGCGTACACCAGCACGCCGGCGAGCGCGAACACGTCTCCGGGCGCCCCGTGTTCGAGGTCCGCGGCCTGTTCCGGCGACATGAAGGCGGGGGTGCCGAGGGCGCCGCCGAACCGGGTGAGGTGCTCCTCGCCCACCGCGCGGGCCACCCCGAAGTCGATGATCTTCACGCCGGTCGTGGTCACCATGACGTTGGACGGCTTCAGATCGCGGTGCACGACCTCGGAGCGGTGCAGTTGCGCCAGTCCCTCGGCGAGGGCGAGGCCGATCGCGCGCACGGCGGGTTCCGGCAGCGGGCCGCCGGCCCGGACGGCGTCGTCCAGCGGCGGTCCGACCACGTACTCGGTCGCCAGCCAGGGCAGCGGAGCGGACGGGTCGGCGTCGTGGACGGCGGCCCCGTACCGTCCGCCGATGACGCGTGCCGCGTCCGCCTCCAGGCGGAAGCGGGTGCGCAGCGCCGCGTCGGAGGCGAGGCGCCGGTGCAGCACCTTGACGGCGACGGTACGGCCGCCCGCCGTGCGGGCCAGGTAGACGGTGCCCATGCCGCCGCTGCCGAGCCTCGCCAGCGTGCGGTAGGGGCCGACGACGTCGGGGTCGTCGTGGAGAAGAGCGGACGGCATGGGGTTCAGCGCACCTCTGCGGGGAGTTCCGTGGCGAGCAGCCGCACCGACTGGTCGGCGAGCGCCGCGACGACGCGGCCCGGCAGGGACAGGGGTTCGGTGCCGGCGGTGTGGCTGCCGTAGGCGGCACCGGGGGCCAGTTCGGCGAGCAGGCGGGCCGGTGCGGGGCGGGCGGCCGGGTCCCGGGAGAGACAGGCCGCGACGGGCCGGCGCAGTCCGGCGGGGATCTCGTCCCGCTCCGGCACGGTGTACCCGGTCGACAGGAACGCCAGGACCGCGCCCAGCGCGTACACGTCGCCGGCCGGGGTGACCGGGCCGCCCGCCGCCACCTCGGGCGCGAGGCTCCCGCTGTCGAGGCCGGGCAGACCGGAGCGAGGCGCGCCGTCGGGCCCGAGGCAGCGGGCGGCGCCGTAGCAGCCGAGGAGCGGGCCGTACGCGGTGAGCAGTACGGAGGCGGGGCAGATGCCGCCGTGCACCACCGCGAGGACGTGCGCGGAGGCCAGGGTCTCGGCGAGGGCCGCGCCGACGGCGCGCACCGTCGCCTCGGGCAGCGGGCCGCCGTGCGCGGCGAGGACCGCGGTCAGCGGCAGGAGGGGGCGGTACGGCGAGGCGTACCAGGGGAAGGCCGGGTTGCCGCCGAGCTGCGCCGCGGGCCAGAAACCGGGCTGGGTCAGCCCGCCGGCGGACCGTGCCTCGGCCGCCCAGCGGCCGGGGTCGGCGCCCTGCGGGGGCAGGCTCACCAGCACGGTCCGCGCGCCGTCCGTGCCGCGCGCCAGGTAGCGGCGTTCCGGCACGAGGTGCGCCTCGGCGGCCGCGTCGAGCCTGGCCAGCGCGGTGTACTCGCCGATCCGGGTCGGGTCGTCCTGCCGCAGCCCCTCCACGCGTGCCCCCTGTCGTGTTCCGGCCTTGATCGTTCACCGGCGGCCGAGCCTACTGGGCCGGTGCGCGGCGTCCGTCCCGGGGGCGGCCCGCCGCCGGTGCTGTCCCGCTGTGGGCGCCGTCCACCCGGTGGCCGGGCCCGGCGTGCCGGGCCGGGCCGTACGGATCAGCCCTCGTCGCCCTCGTCGCCGCCGTCGCCCTCGTCGTCGTCCTCGAAGAAGTCGCCCACCTCGTCGACTACTTCGGCGGCCACCATCCCGCCGGCCACGCCCACGGCGAGTCCGGCGGCTCCGGCGGCGACGGCGGTGCCGACGCCCGGCCCGGAGTGGTGGCCGTCGAAGTGGCGCGGGTCGTGGCCGTCGTGGCCGTAGGACGCGTGTGAGCCGTAGGCGGCCCGGTGGTCGATCAGCTCCCGGATCCAGCCGTCGACCTCGGCGTTCCAGTCGCGCACGTCCTGATGCCCGACGGTGAAGCGGGTGAGCGCGTCGTGTCCCTCGGAGAGCGGGCCGCCGCGCTTGTCCGCCTCCAGGACGACCTCCATGCCGCCGGGGTGGGCGAGGAAGGTCAGCTCGATCTCGTTGACCTGGTGGGCGTAGTGCGGGGCGGGGGCCAGCTCGATCTCCTGGTAGAAGGGGAGTTGCTGCCCGGTGCCGCCGATGCGCCCGTACTCCAGGTCCGCCGAGCGGAAGCCGAAGCCGAGCTGTCCGAGCGCCTCCAGGACGGCTTCCTGGGCGGGCAGCGGAGCGACGGTGAGCGGGTCCAGGTCGCCCTTGTCGCGGGCGCCCGCCACCGACAGTTCGGTGCGCACGCCGAGCACGATGCCGAGTCCCTGCCCGTACAGCTCGGTGACCGGTGTCTCCCACGGGAGCGTGATGCTGAACGGCACGTCGCGCTCCTCCCCCTCGGCCAGGCGGAAGGCGCCGCCGACGACGGACCGGCCGAAACCGACCATGCCCTCGCTCTCGCCGTCCTCGTGCTCCGCCTCGACGCGCGCCACCAGCTCCAGGGCGAGGTGCTCGATGTCGAAGTCGGCGGTGCCGCCCTTGAGACGGACCAGACCGGTGAGCGGGGAACCGGGGCGGGCCGGGCCCGCGTCGAGGACCGTGTCGACCGTGGGTCCGCCCACGCCGAGCGAGCCGAGCAGTCGTTTGAACACCATCGTGGCGTCCACTCCTTCATGTGGCAGGTGGTTCTTGTGGCGGGTGGTTCTGTGACGGGTGGTTCTTGTGGCGGGTGGTTCTTGTGGCGGGTGGTTCATGTCACGAGTCGTTCGACGGGGCGTCAACACCCCGTCGTTTCACGTGCGTGTACCTACCCGCATGTATCTACGTGCAGGTAGCAGCCTAGGTGGTGGCGTGAACGCCCGGCCGCCGGGCGGGTTTACGCTTCCTTTGCCGAGGGGGAACCCCGTGACCGCCGGAAGCGTTCTCCGGACGGGCCGCGAAGCGGCGTGACGTACGACCAGACGAGCAGCAGCAGAAGCCGAGGTGGCACCAGTGGCAATGTGGGACCGGATCAAGGACCAGGCCAAGAATCTCCAGCAGTCCCAGGGCAACCGGGGGACGAGCGGCGGCCAGGCACCGTACGCAGGCCAGGGCCACGCCCAGCAGGGGCACGGGGCGGGTTCGTCCTCCGGCGGCTCCAAGGCCCAGTTGATCGGGCTGTTCAAGTCCCAGTTGGCGTCGGTGAAGACCGAGCTGAAGAGCGGGGCCTACCGGGACGCCAGCATGGCGATGTGCGCGCTGGTGGCCGCGGCCGACGGGCAGGTGGAGCAGGCCGAGCGGCAGCGTGTGGAGGAGCTGATCGTCAACAACGAGGTGCTGCAGAACTTCCCGGCGGACCAGCTCCGCCAGCGGTTCAACCAGCATGTGGACCGGCTCCTCACCAACTTCGAGGCGGGCCGGGCCGAGGCGCTCCAGGTGATCGCCAAGGCGGCGAAGAAGCCCGCCGAGGCCCGAGCGGTGATCCAGACCGGCATCGTCGTCGCCGGCGCGGACGGGCACTTCGAGCCCTCCGAGCAGTACGCGGTCCGTGAGGCGTGCGTCGCGCTCGGCCTGTCGCCGGCGGAGTTCGGCGTCTGAGCGACGGCAGGTCACGCGGGTGACGGCAGGTGACGGCCGGGGCGGGCGCGGTGGTGCCGCCCCCGGCGTCCCCGGCGTCCCCGGCGTCCTCGGCGTCCTCGGCGTCCTCGGCGTCCTCGGCCGGTGTGTCCCGGGTCGAGGGCGCGGCGGTTTCCGGTCGCCGGGCGCTTCCTCAGGAGACTTTGGCGGCTTTCTTAAGGCTTCTTGAAGTTGACCTTCGCGGGGCCGGATCGGCCCCCGGCCCGTCCTAGGCTCTCGGCTGCCCCCACACGGTCCCGGTGGGCGCTCGCGTCCACCGGGTACCGTTCCGCGACCGAGCAGCCGAGGTGTCGTACGTATGGGTTCCCGTCGAGCCGTCCGCCCGTCCCGCGCCCACGCCCGCCCCTCCGGCGGCCGGCGGACGCGCGGCACCCTGCTGGCGCTCGGTGCCGTCACGGTCACGGCCGGTGTGGGGATCACGCTGGTCACCGGCCAGGGTGCGGGCGACGGAGGGTCGGACCGGGTCACCACGAGCGCGGCCGACGCGCAGGCGCGGAGCGCGGTGGAGTCCGCCTCGTCCGCGTCGGCGTCGGCCTCCGCGAGCCCCACGCCGAGCGGCTCACCGAGCGCGGACGCGAAGCCCGCGAAGAAGAGGGCGAAGCCCGAGCCGGCGAAGAGCGCGAGCCCGAGCAGGACCGCCGCGGCCGCGTCCCGGTCCTCGGTCCGGCCGTCCACGCGGAGCGCGGGCAGCGGCTCGGGCTCCTCCGGGTCCACGGGATCGGCGGGGTCCTCGGGCTCCGGGTCCGGGTCCGGGTCCGGGTCCTCGTCCGGCTCTTCGTCGAATTCCGGGTCGTCCGGTTCCTCCGGGTCGTCCGGTTCCTCGGTCTCGTCCAGTGGTCCGGAGGCCCAGGTTCTGGCGCTGGTCAACGAGGAGCGGGCGGCGGCGGGCTGCTCGCCGGTCACCGCCAACGACAAGCTGACGCGGGCCGCCGACGACTACAGCGACGTGATGGCCGCGAGCGGAGTGATGTCCCACACGGGACCGGACGGTTCCACGATGGCCGGCCGGGTGGAGGCGGCCGGCTACCAGTGGTCCGCGCTCGGCGAGAACATAGCCCAGGGGCAGTCCGACGCCGCCTCGGTGATGGACGCCTGGATGAACAGCTCCGGTCACCGCGCGAACATACTGAACTGCTCCTTCGAGGAGCTGGGCGTCGGCGTCCACCTCGGCGACGGCGGCCCCTGGTGGACCCAGGACTTCGGCACGGGCCGCTGACCGCCGCCGGCCCGGCAGCCGGCCGCGCGGCCGGCCTCGGCTCGACCGCCGTCAGCGCGCCGGTCCTTCCAGGGCGAAGGAGACCCGCACCCGTGCCCCGCCCAGCGGTGAGCGGCCGATCGTCAGCTCACCGTCCGCCGCCCGCGCCGCCCGCGCCACGATGTCCAAGCCGAGCCCCGTGGAGCCGCCGACGCTGACGCCCCGGGTGAGCGCCGCCCCGGGGTCCGCGACGCCGTCACCCGCGTCGTCCACCGTCAGCAGTACGAGCCGCTGCTCCCGCTCCACGCGGACGGCGAAGGCGGTGCCCTGCGGGGTGTGCCGGAAGACGTTGCCGATCAGGGCGTCGACCACGGCCGCGAGATCGTCCTCGGCGAAGCGGACAGGGGTGGGCCGGGGGGTGAAGTACCGCTCGCAGGGGCGTTCCTGCTGGGCGGCGAGGACCGACCAGAACTCCAGCCGCACGGCGACCACCTCGGTCACGTCGCACGGTGTGGCCGCGGCGGCGCCCCGGGGCTGCGCCGCGGCCAGCGGGGTGCGGGCGGCCGTGATGATCGAGTCGAGTTCGCTCTCCAACTGCACGGCCGCCTCGGTGACGCGCCGGGCGCTCTCGGTGCCGCCCATCCGGTCCGCCTCCAGGTAGAGGGCGGTGAGCGGGGTGCGCAGCCGGTGGGAGAGGTCGGCGACCAGCTCGCGTTCGACGGCGAGCAGGTCGACGAACCGGTCGGCCATGGTGTTGAAGGCCGCTCCCGCCTCTTGCAGCTCGGGCGGCCCGTCCGGTGCCACCCGTACGTCGAGGTCGCCGGAGCCGAGGGCGAGCGAGGCGCGTTTCAGGCTCCGGGAGGAGCGCACGACGCGGGCGCCGAGCCGGTCGGCGACCAGTACCGAGCCGCCGACCAGGCCCAGCGCCAGCAGGGCCATCACGCCCCAGGACGCGGCGACGCCCCGGTTCAGGTCGGCCGCGGGTACGTACGCCTCCACGACCGCGACCCGGTCGCGCGGGAGGACGACGGGCTGGAGGTAGGTCCAGCCGTCGGCGGTGTCCAGGGCGAGGGTCTCGCGGCCGCGTACGGCCCGGTCCAGGGCCTCGCGGGGCGCGTGCGGGGTGCCGACGAGGCCGCCCCCGGGCAGCCGTACGGCGAGCTGGTCGGCCGAGCCGAGTTCGGTGACGGCCTGCTGCACGTCGGCGCGGCCGGTGGTGAGGGCCAGTACCGGCGACAGGGCGGCGGCCCGCTGCTCGGCGGCGGTGGTGGCCCGGTCGCGGGCCTGCTCGCGTACGAGCAGGGCGAGCGGCACCAGGAAGGAGAGCGCCACCATGGAGGTGACGGCCAGGGCGATACCGGCGAGGGCGCGTCTCATGGGGAGCTGACCAGCTTGATGCCTATGCCGCGCACGGTGTGCAGCAGGCGGGGCTGCCGCGCCTTCTCACCCAGTTTGCGGCGGAGTGCGGAGAGGTGGACGTCGACGGTCTGGTCCTCCAGGTACGGCTGCTGCCACACCTCGGCGAGGATGCGCTGCCGGGAGACGACCTGGTCGGCGTGGGCGGCGAGGTAGGCGAGGAGATCGAACTCACGGCGGGTGAGGGCCAGCTCCCGGCCGTCCAGGTGCGCGGTGCGGGCGGTCGGGTCCACGCGCAGGCCGGCGACCCGGACGGCGGGCTGCCGGGCGGCCCGTACGTCGGCGGGCGCGGAGCGGCGCAGCACGGCGCCGAGGCGGGCGGCGAGCTGGCCGCCGGAGAACGGTTTGACCATGTAGTCGTCGGCGCCGGCGTTGAGCAGCCGGATGACTTCGGTGTCGTCGTCGCGGGCGGTGGCGACCAGCACGGGCACCCGGGAGATGCCCCGGATCATCCGCAGGACGTCGAGACCGTCGAGGTCGGGCAGGCCGAGGTCGAGCACCACGATGTCCGGGGGGCTCTGGGTGATCTCGCGCAGCGCCTCGAATCCCTGATGTGTGGTCTTCACGGCGTAGCCGTGCCCGGTCAGGACCTCGATCAGCGCGGCCCGGATCACGGGGTCGTCCTCGACGACAAGTACGGAGGCCATGGGCAGGCACGTTAGCCGGTGCGTCACCATGGTGTCGTGTCCCGCCTCCTGCGCTACCTGATCATCTGGCTGACCTGCACGGCGGCCAGTGTGACGGCCGTCATCCTCACCATCCACTTCGTGGTGGGGTCGACCCGGCCGACGGCGCCGGTCGCGCAGTCGGCGCCCGGCGGGCCGTCCGCAGCGTCGAACCCGGCGCCGAGCCGGAGCGCCGAGCCCTCCCCCAGCCCGTCGGCGACCAGCAGGAAGCCCTCCCCGGCCCCGTCCCGCACCTCCGCCCGCACCGGCCCGGCCACCTCGTCGGCGCCCCCGCGGACGAGTCCGGCTCCGACGCCCGCCCCGGCCGCTTCCCGCGCCCCGCGGCAGCGGGAGCCGGCCGGGCACGACGCGGGGTGCGAGGAGGGCGGGTACGGGGCGTACACGGTGCCCTCCGAGGGCGGCAAGGTCACCGTGCGCTTCGGGGGCGGCGGGGTGTGCCTGGTCTCGGCGGTGCCGAACCGGGGTTTCACCGTGAGTACGCGCCAGAGCGCGGCCCAGACGCTGACGGTGACGTTCGCGGCGGACCGCCACCGCTCGGAGATCACGGCGACGGCAGCGCCGCGCGAGCAGGCGAGTGTGCGCGAGACCTCGTTCTGAGGCGGAACCGCACGACGAGGAGGCAGCGGACGGTGTGGCAAGGCTGCCCGGCGGCGAGAGCCCACCTGGACGGCTGTCCCGCCCACGAGGGACACCGGCCGGCCGTCGGGGGACTTCACCTAGGGTCTGTCGTTTGGATCATGTCGCGGGGGGGGCGGCGGGACTTGTAGACCCCGCGTCCGCGGCGTGATCCAAACGACAGGCCCTAGTCCCTCCCCGCGTGCGGGGAGGGTGGCGGACCGAGCCCCTGAGCACGCCGGCGCCCCGCGAGGACGGAAGGGCTCCGTGTGGTCCTCGCGGGGCGGTCGCGGCCTCGGGGGTGGTCAGACGAGGTCGAACCGGTCCAGGTTCATGACCTTGACCCACGCGGCGACGAAGTCGCGTACGAACTTCTCCTTCGCGTCGTCGCTGGCGTAGACCTCGGCGAGGGCGCGCAGTTCGGAGTTGGAGCCGAAGACGAGGTCGGCGCGGCTGCCCGCCCACCTGACCTCGCCGGTGGCGGTGGAGCGGGCCTCGAAGGTGCCCGCGTCCTCGCCGGTCGCCTTCCACGTCGTGCCCAGGTCGAGCAGGTTGACGAAGAAGTCGTTGGTCAGCACGCCGGGGGTGTCGGTCAGCACACCGAGCCGGGACCGCTGGTGGGTGGCGCCGAGCACCCGCAGGCCGCCGACGAGGACCGTCATCTCCGGGGCGCTCAGGGAGAGCAGGTTCGCGCGGTCGAGCAGCAGGTACTCGGCGGGGAGCCGGTTGCCCTTGCCGAGGTAGTTGCGGAAGCCGTCGGCGACCGGCTCCAGGGCGGCGAAGGACTCGGCGTCGGTCTGCTCCTGCGAGGCGTCCACCCGGCCCGGGGTGAAGGGCACCTCGACGTCGAAGCCGGCCTCCTTGGCGGCCCGTTCGACGGCCGTGCCGCCCGCGAGGACGATCAGGTCGGCCAGCGAGACCTTGCGGGCGCCGGTGTTGAAGTCGCGCTGGATGCCCTCCAGGGTGCTGAGGACGGTGGCGAGCCGGTCGGGGTCGTTGGCCTCCCAGGTGCGCTGCGGCTCCAGGCGGACCCGGGCGCCGTTGGCGCCGCCGCGCTTGTCGCTGCCGCGGTAGGTGGAAGCCGACGCCCAGGCGGCGGAGACCAGGTCGGCGACGGTCAGTCCGGAGTCGAGGATCTTCGCCTTGAGCGCCTCGGCGTCGGCGGCGCCGATCGCCTCGCCCTCGGGCTGCGGCAGCGGGTCCTGCCAGAGCAGGGTCTCCGCGGGCACCTCCGGGCCGAGGAAGAGCGACTTCGGACCCATGTCGCGGTGGGTCAGCTTGTACCAGGCGCGGGCGAAGGCGTCCGCGAACTCGGCCGGGTTCTCGTGGAAGCGGCGGGAGATCGGCTCGTAGATCGGGTCGAGGCGCAGCGCCAGGTCCGTGGTGAGCATCGACGGGGCGATCCGCCTGGCGGAGTCGTGGGCGTGCGGGACGGTGCCCTCGCCCGCGCCGTCCTTCGGCTTCCACTGGTGGGCGCCGGCCGGGGACTGGGTCAGCTCCCACTCGTAGCCGAAGAGGTTGTCGAAGAAGCCGTTGCCCCACTGGGTGGGCGTCGAGGTCCAGGTGACCTCCAGGCCGGAGGTGATGGTGTCCGCGCCCTTGCCGGTGCCGAAGGTGTTGTTCCAGCCCAGGCCCTGCTCCTCCAGTGAGGCGGCCTCGGGGTCGACGCCGACGTGGTCCGCGGGGCCCGCGCCGTGGGTCTTGCCGAAGGTGTGGCCGCCGGCGATCAGGGCGACGGTCTCCTCGTCGTTCATCGCCATGCGGGCGAAGGTCTCGCGGATGTCGCGGGCCGCGGCGAGCGGGTCCGGAGTGCCGTTGGGGCCTTCGGGGTTGACGTAGATGAGGCCCATCTGGACGGCGCCGAGGGGGCTCTCCAGGTTGCGGTCGCCGGTGTAGCGCTCGTCGTCGAGCCAGGTGGTCTCGGGGCCCCAGTACACGTCCTCCTCGGGCTCCCAGACGTCCTCGCGTCCGCCGCCGAAGCCGAAGGTCCGCAGGCCCATCGACTCCAGGGCGACGTTGCCGGAGAGGATCAGCAGGTCGGCCCAGGACAGGCTCTGGCCGTACTTCTTCTTCACCGGCCACAGCAGGCGGCGGGCCTTGTCGAGGTTGACGTTGTCGGGCCAACTGTTGAGCGGGGCGAAGCGCTGCTGTCCGGCGCCCGCACCACCGCGGCCGTCGCTGACGCGGTAGGTGCCCGCGCTGTGCCAGGCCATCCGGACGATGAACGGGCCGTAGTGGCCGAAGTCGGCCGGCCACCAGTCCTGCGAGGTGGTCAGCACCTCGGCGATGTCCTGTTTGACGGCCGCGAGGTCGAGGCCGCGGAACGCCTCGGCGTAGTCGAAGTCCGCGTCGAGCGGATTGGCCACGGCCGGGTTCTTCGCGAGTATCTTCACGTTGAGCCGCTCCGGCCACCACTGGCGGTTACCGCCGCCCTGTGTGGGGTGGGGGGCGCGGTGCGCGACCGGGCAGCCGCCTTCGCCGTCCGTCTTGGAGTCGGTGACGATCGCGTCGTGGTTCTCGGTCATGAGAGTCCTTCCGAGCATGGGTCTTGGTGCTGCGGGTTCTGGTGGCGCGGGTTCTGGTGGCGCGGGTTCTGGTGGCGGGGCGGGGTGCTTCGGTGCTCAGGGGTTGCCTGCGGGGGAACAGCCGGGGCACAGACCCCAGTAGGTGACCTCGGCCTCGTCGACCGTGAAACCGTGGTCGTCGGAGGCGGCCAGACAGGGTGCGTGGCCGACCGCGCAGTCGACGTCGGCGACGGCTCCGCAGGAGCGGCACACGACGTGATGGTGGTTGTCGCCGACGCGTCCCTCGAAGCGGGCCGGGCTGCCCGCCGGTTCGATCCGGCGGACGAGTCCGGCCGCGGTGAGCGCGTGGAGGGCCTCGTACACGGCTTGTACGGAGATGTGGCCGACCCGGTCGCGCACACCGGCGGCGAGAGCCTCGGCACCGAGGTGGTCCCCGTGCCGGACCGTCTCCAGGAGCGCGACGCGAGCGGCCGTCACCCGCAGTCCGACGCGGCGCAGGTCCTCGGCGGCGTGCGGTGAGCGGGCTGCCGTCATGGACGCTGAACCTACGCCCCAAACACGAACAGTTAAAGAGAACAAGCGATTCAACTTTGGTGACGCGCGGGGCGATTGCGGACGACCACCCGTATCCGGGGGCTCCGGCGCGAGAGGGGTGCGCTACATTTTGCATCGCCTTGACCGCGATCACTCACGATCGATCTCTCACGCTACGGAGCCGGCAATCCCATGAGCGACATCGTCAACGGACTTGGCCGGGCTGC
The DNA here is from genome assembly GCF_039542605.1 of Streptomyces ziwulingensis. NCBI lineage: Bacteria > Bacillati > Actinomycetota > Actinomycetes > Kitasatosporales > Streptomycetaceae > Streptomyces > Streptomyces ziwulingensis. Next base: position 5,222 of record NZ_BAABIG010000025.1, on the reverse strand, counting down.
TGCTTACGGCGGGCTCGGGCTCGTCCTGCTGGTCCTCGGTATCGTCCTGGTGGACGTGCTGACGCCCGGGAAGCTCGGGCGGCAGATCTGGGAGCAGCGCAACCGCAACGCCGCCATGGTGCTCAGCTCGGCGCTGCTCGGCATCGGCGGCATCGTCTTCACCTCCATCTGGACGACGTACGACGACTTCGGCAAGGGGCTGGTCTCCACGGCCTGCTTCGGGCTGCTGGGGCTGGTGATGATGGCCGTGGCGTTCTGGGTGGTGGACGTGATCACGCCGGGGCGGCTGGGAGCGACGCTGGTCGACTCCGAGCCGCACCCCGCGGTGTGGGTGACGGCGTCCTGCAACCTCGCGGTCTCGGCGGTCATCTCGGCGGCCATCGCCTGACGCGGCGGGCTTCCGTCACGGGGCGGCCGGGCCGGCCGGGGCACCGGCTGAGGGGCCGGTCAGCTCACCGGAGCCGCCTGATGTCGCCGCGGACCCGGTAGAAACCGCCGGAGGCGGCGTGCACGGCGTCGACGACGTACCGGGCGCCCGCCTCCCGTATCGCCCGGGGGAACTGCACGTTCCACGTGGGCTCGTAGCCCGGTGTCACCACATGGATGCGGGTGCGCCCGCCGTCGCCCACGCACTCCACGACCACCGAGCCCTCGGGTGCCGCGGTCACGGTCGTCACGGAGGTCGCCGCGGTGGCCGCGGTGTAGGTGGGCAGCGCCGCCGCGAGCTTGACGTCCCGGGCCTGCGGCACCGAGCCGGCCTGCGCGGCCGTCACCGCGGCCTCGCTCGCGTCCACGCACACCAGGGAGCCGTCCGTGGTGACCAGGTAGAGCCGCTCGTCGCGGTACTGCATGGAGAGCGCCGAGCCGCCGCCCGTGCCCAGCTTCCACAGCCGCGTGCCGTCCCGGTCGAAGCAGTACACCGAGGAGGCGGAGTCCCCGGCGAAGACGAACCGGCCGCCCGGCGAGGTGGCGCACGAGTACACCGGGCTGTCGCACTGGTACGTCGCCTCGACGGCGCCGGTCGTCTTCGACAGCCGGTGGACCACGCGGTGGGCCGTGCCGGCGTACACCGAGTCGTCCTCCTGCCAGCCGAAGAGCACCGCGCCCCGGGTGGCCGTGTGCCACAGCTCGGCTCCGCCGTCCGGGGAATGGGCCGACACCCCGCGGCTGTGGCCGTGGTACACGGCCCGGTCGTCGGCGCGCACCATCCAGGCGTGCTCCCCGTGGCCGCCGCGGGACCACTGGTGCTCGTCCTCGTGGTCGATGACGGTGAGCCGTCCGCCGCGGTCGGCGACGTGCAGCACCCCCTCGTGGATGTCGAGCCAGAAGATGTCGACGTCGGCGGCGATGTCGTAGGCGGCGAAGGGGAGTTTGGACGACAGGTCGTAGACCCGGCCGTCGTCGCAGCCCGCGTAGATCCAGAAGTCGTCGGCGACCAGGCACTTGACGCCGTCGGGCAGTTGGTAGCGGGCGAGGACCTCGCCGCCGTGGTCCAGGGTGTAGACGTCCCCCGCCTGGTTCCCCACCCAGCAGCGCTCCTCGTCGATGTGGATGCCGAAGGCGGAGGAGCCGGTGCGGAACCGCCACAGGACCGGGGCGGCGGCGCGGGCCGTCGACGGCGCCGAGGTCACCTGGCGGCGGCTGACCGCGCGGGGCGCGCGCTGCCCCGGTACGGCGGGCGCGTACCCCTTGCGGACCTTCTCGCCTATCTTCTTCGCGGCGGCGGCCTGGGCCTTGGCGGCGGTGGGAAAGGTCGACGTCTGGAGCTGCCCGGCGGCGCCGATCCGGCCGTAGCGCACCGTCACGGTCTGCCCGTCGACCGCGACCTCGTAGTACTTGTGCGCACCTCCGCCGTCCTGCGACAGCTCCAGATACGTCTTCGACATGGCAGACCTCTCCCCAGGTCAGGCCCCGCGGCGAATTCCGCTCGGCCCACTGGGAAAACCGTAGGGCCTCCCACTGACAATCGATCGGAAAACCCGCGGCTGCCGCGCCCCCGGCCGCGTGGGATCCTGGCGACAGGACCGATCCGGGAAGGGACCAGCATGATCATTTTCGGCACCAAGGGGTACTTGTACCAGCTCGCGATACTGACGCTGGTGTGCGGCGGCTGCGGGAACCCCACCGCGCACACCCTCAGGAAGCGCGTCACGAAGTTCACCCTCTTCTTCGTGCCGCTGTTCCCGTTCTCCACGAAGTACCTGACGCAGTGCACCTTCTGCGGTACCGAGCAGAAGCTGACCAAGGAGCAGGCCGAGCAGTTGCGGGCGCAGGGCGCGAGCGGCCCCGGCGGCCAGCCGTACGGGCAGCCGCAGCAGCAGCCGTACCAGTCCTGACCGCGGGGCCGCGGGGCCGCGGGCGCCGGCGGGCTCGCGGGCGCCCGCGTCAGGCCGTGCGGGCCAGGTCCCGGGGGTCCACGCCGTGCGCGAAGGGCAGGCCGTGCGCGTACCGGGTGATCTCGGCGGCGGCGTGGTCGGCCATGCGCCGCAGCTCGCTGCCGAGCGACCCGGCGATGTGCGGGGTCAGGACCACGTTGGGCAGCCGGAACAGCGGCGAGTCGGCCGGCAGCACCTCGGGGTCCGTGACGTCGAGGACGGCATCCAGGCGCCCCGGTGCCAGGTGGGTGAGCAGCGCCTGCGTGTCCACGAGGGAACCGCGCGCGGTGTTGACGAGGGTGGCGCCGTCCGGCAGCAGGGCGAGCCGCCGGGCGTCGAACAGGTGGCGCGTCTCGGGCAGTTCGGGGGCGTGCAGGGTGACGACATGGCTGTGCCGGGCCAGTTCGTCGAGGCTCACGGCACGCGCGCCGAGGCGGGCGGCGCCGGCCTCGTCCAGGTAGGGGTCGTGGACCAGGACGGTGAAGTCGAACGGGCGGAGCAGTTCGATCACGCGGCGGCCGGTCCGGGAGGCGCCGACGACGCCGACGACGCGGTGGTGGTTGCCGTGTCCGGCGAAGTAGGGCAGCAAGGGGTAGGGCGAGCGGCGTTCGCGGTAGCGGCGGGCGCTGTCCAGGACGCGTTTGCCGGCGAGGAGGATCGCCGCCAGCGTGTACTCGGCGACCGGCAGCGCGTTGGCCGCCGCCGCGCTGGAGACGGTGATGCCCCGTCCCCACACCGCGTCGGTCACATGGTGTTTGACGGAGCCCGCGGCGTGCACGACGGCACGCAGCCGGGGCATCGCCGCCAGGGCCCGTTCGTCCAGCGGCGGGCAGCCCCAGTGGGTGAACAGGACCTCGGCGCGGGTGAGCGCGGCGGCGGCGGACGGGTCCGCGAAGTCGGTGACCAGCAGCCCGGGGTCGAGGTCGGTGACCTGCTGGAGCAGGGTGAAGGCGCCCTCGTCGCGCAGGGCGTCCCGGGTCTCGCGCGACATGGCGAGGACGGTACGGGGACGCGGGCCGGGGTGGGTGCCGTGAGGTGCGGTCATCGTCACTTCACCGCGCCCGCGGTCAGTCCGGAGCGCCAGAAGCGCTGGAGGCAGACGAAGGCGACGACCAGCGGGACGACCGAGACCAGCGCCCCGACGACGGTGAGCATGGAGAACTCCGGGTTCTGCTGGGAGGACTTGCTCCAGATCGCCAGACCGAGGGTGACCGGGTAGAGCTTGTCGTCGCTCAGCATGTACAGCGGCAGGACGAAGTTGTTCCAGCTCGCCGTGAAGGTGAAGAGGAACAGGGTGACGAAGCCGGGGGCGAGCATCGGCAGCCCGACCGAGCGGAACACCCGCCATTCGCCGGCGCCGTCCATGCGGGCGGCCTCGACCACCTCGCCGGGGACGTACCCCTCGGAGAACACCCGGGCGAGGTAGACGCCGAACGGGTTGACCAGCAGCGGGATCAGCACGGCCCAGTAGGTGTTGTCCAGGCCCGCCCGGCTCGCCAGGAGGTACTGCGGGAGCACGAGGACCGCGCCCGGGACCAGGACGCCCAGCAGCACCAGGCCGAAGACCTTCTCCTTGTGGGGGAAGTCGTACTTGTCGAAGGCGAAGCCGACGGCCGTGCTGAGCAGGGTGGAGGCGAGGCAGCCCGCCCCGAAGTACAGGACGCTGTTGAGCAGCCAGCGCCCGTAGATGCCGTCGTCGTGGCCGAAGAGGTCACCGAGGTTGGTGAGGAGGTGGAAGTCGGCGAAGGTGAAACCGCCCGTGCCGACGAGGTCGCCGCGGTCCTTGGTACTGGCGACCAGCAGCCAGGCCAGGGGCATCAGGGTGTAGCAGGCGAAGAGGGCGAGGACCGCGTTGACGACGGCCTTGCCGGTCCACGATCCGCGCGGTCGCCGGTGCAGGGGGACGGGGTGCGTGCTCATGCTGCCTTCCAGCGGTTGCCGAGTGCGGTGACTGCGTAGGAGAGGGCGCCGGCCAGCAGCGCGATCAGGATCGCGGCGGCGGAGGCGAGGCCCTGCTGGTGGTCGACGAAGGCCGCCTTGTGCACGAACATCACGGGCGACCAGTCCCGGTTGACGCCCTCCGACTGGGTGGTCAGCATGTACGGCTCGTTGAAGAGCTGGACCGCGCCGACACAGGTGAACAGCAGGCTCAGGACGAGGGCGGGCCGGATGTGCGGCACCTTGATGCGCAGCGCGGTGCGGATCGCCCCGGCGCCGTCCATCGTGGCCGCCTCCAGGGTCTCCCGGGGGATCGCCTGCAGCGCCGCGTAGAGGATCACCATGTTGTAGCCGACGTAGTGCCAGGTCACGATGTTGACGACGGCGGGGACGGCCATCGGGGCGGAGAAGAAGTCGACGCTGAGGCCGACCGCCCCGAACCAGTCCATGACCGGGCTGAGGCTCGGGGAGTACAGGTAGACCCAGATGATCGCCGCGATGACGGTGGGCACCGTGTAGGGCAGGAAGAGGGCCAGTTGCAGCAGGCGCTTGGCGCGGGCGGCGGCCGAGTCCAGCAGCAGGGCGAGCAGCAGGGCCGCGCAGGTCATGAGGGGCACGTAGAGGGCGACGTAGGCCGCGATGTGGAGGAAGGCGTCGCGCAGCGCGGGGTCGCCGAGGGCGTCGGTGTAGTTGCCGAGTCCCACGAAGACGCTCTCGGTCCCGCCGAAGCCGAGCCCCGCGGACTCCTCCTTGAACAGGCTCGTCCAGAGCGCGTAGCCGATCGGGGCGACCATGACGAGGGCGAAGAGGACGAGGAACGGGACGATGTAGGCCGCGGCGGCGCGTCGCCGGGCCCGTTCGGAGGCGTTGCGGGCGGGGGTGGAGCGGCGGGGGGTACGGGGGGTGCCG